>JBOFFD010001247.1:0-1519 GCA_051648425.1 Planctomycetia bacterium | reverse complement strand
AGCCGGCCGCGTGTCGATCGCGGACGATTCGAAGCATTTCCCGCATGCGCCCGTCGCTCTCGTCTCGTCGATGTTCGGACGTTCCGCAAAGGTTGCAAAACGCACTTGCCGACCGCCCTGGAAACTATTGATAATGAATCGTCCGCGTTGAAGGTAATTCCGGAAGCACGATGCTTCCCTCCTCATGACCACGGTCGGCGCCAACTTACAATGAGCACCATGCAGACGGTTCAAATCAGCGAAGCCTTGATGGAAATCCTTCGCTGCCCGGTCGGTCGCCAAAAGCTAAAGCAAGAGGGCGAGCGGCTGATTTGCGTCTCGTGCGGCTTGGCGTTCCCCATTCGCGACGGCCTGCCGGTAATGGTAGTCGGCGACGCCGAACTGCCGGCCGGCTGCCATTCGCTCGCGGACTTGAGTTGTGCTGAAGAGTTCAGCCCGGCGGTCGTCAAACCACGCGGTTGACCGACGGCCAGCGGAAATCTTCCATCATCATCGTTGGGACATAAAGGTAACGATAGGGTGGACGTCCCCGTCCGCCACGGAGGAACGTTGGGACCGAACTCCGTTCCGATCTAGACGGGCGGACCAGAGTTCCTCCCTACACAAATTGCGGCGGAATCAGCCGGCGGCCAAGGTCGGAGCTTCGACTGGGCGGTTCGGCTCGGCGACGAGAACCGGCTTCGCCCACCGTCGTGGAATTTTTCGCAGCGTCGTCGACGTCCGATACCGCCAGAATCGAATCGAATCGTCTTCCTGCCGCGCCGTCAGATAGGCGAGGCGTCCATTGACGATGGATGGGAAACCGGCGGTCCCGCTCGGCCCGTCGAGCAGCGCGACCCCAAGTTCGGTCAACTCGTCGGCGAGCTTCGCCAGCGCGATTTCATGCTCGGCCGATTTTTCGTCAAGCAGCAGGCGTTCGCGAGCCGATAAAGATTTGTCGCAAGTTTCGCGGCGCCGTCGCGCCAATTGAAGGTGGGCCGCCGCCGCCGAGTGTTCGACGACGTCGGCCAGAACGCCGCGCACCAGGGGCAAAAGACGGACCGCCGACGAGAGGTCGAAAATCTCTTGGTGCGTGCATTCGCCGCCCAGAGGACGGCTTGCTTCCTCGAAAGACCGCAGGCTCATCGCGGAATCCTTGGCAAGGCGACGGCGCCGGCCTTGGCGGCAAGGCGGCCCCGCTCCATCTCGGTTGCTTCAGCATCCCTGCCGGAATCCAGTCGAACCGGAGAACTAAAGGTCCATCATGGACCTTCGCATATCCCCATCAGCAAACGGCGTGCTAAACCGGATGCCGATCGAATCTCCACCCAATTCAGCACCGAATATGCGACGTGTCAATACCAATTCGAACGGTTCGTCATTCCGGCGGAGCTTACGTTCCAAACGTTCCGAAACGTCAGTTCCAGCGTCGCAGAAAAAGCTGCCAAAGTACGAGCGACGTCGGCTGAAAACCGAAGTAGACGTACTTCAACAGAACGCCGACGCCGGTCAAAATCACCAGAAGTTGCAAGAGTTGCAG
>JBOFFD010001246.1:0-11791 GCA_051648425.1 Planctomycetia bacterium | reverse complement strand
GGGATTCCTGCTCCGATTGCTTCGAGTTTCGTCGGCGGGCCTTTCGACGTCGTACGGTTTTCGGATCCCTTGCTCGCGCGGCGGGCTATAACATCCGCGAACTGGTTTTCCGGGCGGCTTCGCTGGCCCCTTCCCGTTTTGTTCGGCTACAATGAGCGTCGACGCAGCCGGTTTCTTCTCCCGACAACCAAGGATCGCACGGATGAGCGGCGCTACGCCTTTCCTTCTGCTGGCCGCCGCCGTCGTCTCAGCGGGCGATCGTCCCACTCCGTCACTCGCCGAACTCGAAACGCGCCGCGCGTTCGACGCCACCGTGGCGGTCGTCTTGGCGAAGCATTGCCTCGAATGCCATTCGCCGGGGCTGAAGGAAGGGGAACTCGACCTGTCGACGTGGGCGGGCGCGAAGAGCGTCGTCACGCCCGGATCGGTCGCGGACAGTCTGCTCTGGAGCCACGTCGACAACGGCGAAATGCCGAAGGATCGGCCCGCGCCGTCGGCCGCCGAGAAGGAGACGCTGCGGCGCTGGATCGCGGCCGGGGCGGTCTGGGGCACGGAGCCGATCGACCCGTACACCGTCGGCAGCGACCGCCGGGCCGGGTACGATTGGTGGAGCCTGCAACCGTTGCGCGTCGTGCCGCCGCCGGTGGTGCGCGACGCCGGCTGGCCCCGCGAATCGCTCGACCGCTTCATCCTGGCGAAGCTGGAAGCCGAGGGTCTGGCGCCCGCCGGTGCCGTCGACCGCCGCACCTTGGCCCGGCGGATCAGCTTCGCGCTGGTCGGCTTGCCGCCCGATCCCGCCGAAGTCGAGCGGTTCGTCGCCGACCGCGCCCCCGGCGCCGAGGAACGGTTCGTCGACGCCAAGCTGGCGTCGCCCCATTTCGGCGAACGCTGGGCGCGGCACTGGCTCGACGTGGTGCGGTTCGGCGAGTCGCAGGGCTTCGAGCGGAACCGCGTGCGCGCCGAGGCATGGCGCTACCGCGATTGGGTTGCCGCCGCCTTCAACGCGGATCTGCCCTACCAGCGGTTCGTCACCCTGCAATTGGCCGGCGACGTGGTCGCGCCGGGCGACCTGGCGGCGCTCGTCGCCACCGGCTACCACGTCTGCGGCACCTGGGACCAAGTCGGCCACAACGAAGGCTCGCCGGCCATGCGCCGCGTCGCCCGGGAAGAGCACGTCGAAGACTTGGTCGGCACGCTCGGTCAGACGTTTTTGGGGCTGACGCTGCATTGCGCCCGCTGCCACGACCACAAGTTCGACCCGATCGCGCAGCGCGAATACTACCAGTTCGCGGCGCTCTTGGGCGGCGTGCGGCAGGCGGAGAAGGAGCGGGCGGACGTGAAGCCGGCCGGCGACATACCCATGGCACCGTGGGCGGAAGCGTTCAAGGGAGCCGTTCACGCCGTCGATCCGAAGCCGCCCGGCGTCACGTACGTGCTCGCCCGCGGCAACCCGAACCAACCCGGCGCCGAGGCGTCGCCCGCCGGCCTGAAGGCGATCGGCGGCCTGTCTTCCGACTTCGGCCTGGACGGCGCCGCCTCCGACGCCGACCGCCGGCGCCGGCTGGCGGAATGGATCGTCGACCCAAAAAATCCGCTGCCGGCGCGCGTCTTCGTCAACCGCGTCTGGCACTACCTGTTCGAGACCGGTCTCGTCGACACCCCCAGCGACTTCGGTTTCAACGGCGGCCGACCCAGCCACCCCGAACTGCTCGACCATCTCGCCGCCCGCTTCCTCGCCGACGGCGGCCGCCTCAAGCCGTTGGTGCGGTCGATCGTGCTGTCGGCGGCGTACCGTCAACGGGTTGACAGTGACGACGCGACGGGGAAAACGGCGGCCGCGCGCGACGCGGGCGTGCGGTGGTTGTGGCGGGCGCCGTTGCGGCGGTTGGAAGGGGAGGAAGTGCGAGACGCGATGCTGTCGGTCGCCGGCGTGTTGAATCCGCGGATCGGCGGACCGAGCTACCGCGACGTCGCGTACAAACGGGCGGCCAACGATGAGTTCGGCGCCCCCACCAACACCTTCTCGCCCGACGCCTGCCGCCGCACGCTGTACCGGCTGTGGGCGCGGTCGGGCGGCGAACCGCTGCTGGCCAGCCTCGACTGCCCCGACCCCAGCGTGGCCGCCCCGCGCCGCACCCGCACCTTGACGCCGTTGCAGGCGCTGTCGCTGCTCAACAACCCGTTCGCCGGCTTCTGCGCCGACCGCGCCGCCCAGCGCTTGACGCGCGAGGCCGGCGCCGACCCGACGGCGCAGGTAAACCGCCTCTACGCTCTGGCGTTCGCCCGCCCGCCGACCGACGCCGAGCGCCGCGCCGCCGTCGGCTTCATTTCGTCGGCGGGCTTGCCGCAGTTCTGCCTCGTGGTCTTCAACGCGAACGAGTTCCTCTATGCGAAGTGACGACGCCATGACACACTCCGCGCAATTGACCGGGAAGTCGACGCGGCGCGACTGGTTCGCCGACGCCGCCCTCGGCATGACGGGGATGGCCGCCGTCGGCCTGCTGCAACGCGACGGCGTCCTCCGAGCCGCCGCCGCCGAGGGACCGCCGGCCCGTGCGACGCGGGTCGTCCACATTTTTCTGGGGGGCGGCGTCAGTCAGGTCGACGCCTTCGACCACAAGCCGCTGCTCGAAAAATACCACGACAAGAACCTGCCCGACGAGTTCAAGGCCGACGCCTTCTTCGGCAAGATCGGCCGACTGCACCGCAGCCACTATCCGTTCAAGCCGCGCGGCCGCAGCGGTCTGGTGCTGTCGGACCTTTTTCCGCATTTGGCGGGCGTCGCCGACGAATTGACGCTGATCCGTTCGATGAAGGCGGAGACCGCCAACCACATTCCCGGCATCTTTCAGGCGAACACCGGCTTCCGGCAGATGGGTTTCCCGGCGATGGGGTCGTGGCTGTCGTTCGGTCTGGGGTCGGAAACCGACGACCTGCCGGCGTTCGTCGTGTTGCCCGACGCCCGCGGCCTGCCGAACGCGGCCGGCGGCGCCTTCAACTGGTCGAACGGCTTCCTGCCCGCCCGTCACCAAGGCGTTCCGTTTCAGACGCGCGGCGGCGCGCCGATCCCCGACTTGACCGCGCCGAGGGCCGTCGCCGACTCGACCGCCGCCGCCCGTCGCGAGCTGTTGGCGGCGATGAATCGCGCCCACGCCGACGGCCTGGACGCCGCCGCCGCCGACCCGCTCTTGGGCCGTATCCGCAGCTACGAACTGGCCGCCCGCATGCAGCGGGCCATTCCCGAAGCGATGGACTTCGCCGCCGAGCCGGCGCACGTCCGCGAACTGTACGGCCTCGACCGCGACGACTGCCGCGAGACCGCCCGCAACTGCCTCGCCGCCCGCCGTCTCTTAGAGCGCGGCGTGCGGATGGTGCAACTGTGGACCGGCGACGGCGTTTCGTGGGACGCCCACGAAAACATTCGCGGCGACGGTTATAAGTCGCACTCCGGCGAGGCGCTGCGGGTCGACCGCCCGATCGCCGGCCTCATCGCCGATTTGAAACAGCGCGGTCTGCTGGCTTCCACCGTCGTGATGATTACGTCGGAGTTCGGCCGAACGCCCTACGCGCAGGCCAACGCCGGCGCCATCAGCAACGGCCGCGACCACCACCCCGAAGGCTTCACCAACGTGCTGGCCGGCGGCGGTTTGAAGCCGGGGTTCGCCTACGGCGCGACCGACGACTTCGGCTACCACGCCGTCGAAAACGTCACCACCACCCCCGACCTGCACGCCACCGTCCTACACCTGTTGGGAATCGACCATGAACGGTTGACGTTCTACCACGACGGCATCCAGCGGCGTTTGACGAACGTCCAAGGCCGGGTGGTGAAGGAGTTGTTGGCGTAGACTATTACGTCGGCATGGATGTTCGCCGGAATTTTACATCTATCGCCGACGCGATCCGAGCGCTTCGTCTTAGCCCTGAAAGGGCGGCCCTCTTACAGCCCGGGGGCGTCGCCGTTGTCGTTTTACACAAGTCGACTCCGTTGGCTGTGGGGCGGCGGGTCGTCGGCGGTTGGCGGAGCGGCGGCGCTAAAATCAATCTGTTCCTCAGCAACTAAGACGGGCCGGCCCGCTTCGGTCTTAGTCACCACG
The DNA here is from genome assembly GCA_051648425.1 of Planctomycetia bacterium. Taxonomy (GTDB): domain Bacteria; phylum Planctomycetota; class Planctomycetia; order Kolteriales; family Kolteriaceae; genus JBOFFD01. The sequence goes on along the minus strand of JBOFFD010001246.1, from coordinate 7,694 downwards.
GGTCGAACGTCAGGGTGAATTCGCGCGGGGGGCGGCGGACGCCGATGAGCGGGACGGGGTCTTCGTCGATCGTGTGGGGGAAGAGCTCCAGCGGCGGGTCGGACCGCCAGCCGGGCGACCAGTGGTAGGGGAGGGTCAGTTCGCCGGCGGCGGGCTCGGCGTCGGTCACGCGCAGCTCGTTCGAGCGCGCGGCTACAACGGCCCGCCCGCGATGCACGGTCGAAGGGCGGGGCTTCACTCGAAAGACGATGAACTGCTCCGACGGAGCGCCGACGCGTGCCACTTCCTCGAACGAATCGTTCTCCCGCAGAAAGATCGACAAAGCGATCGACGACCAGGCGACGACGCCGTCGATTTGGTAGGCGTCGACGAAGTAGCGCATGCGGCGAGGATCGGCGACCTTGCCGAGGAAGCGGCCGTCGCCGAACTGAGTGAAATTGGTTTTAAGATGCGTGTAAAGATACGGGCCGCCGACCGTTTCGCAGCCGGTTTCCAGCGGAACGAGCGGCGCGATTCGCAGGCCGCCGAGCGGATCGTTGACCGGGGGCGGCAGCCGCCAGGCGTCGCGGCCGCGGTCCTCGAAAAAAAGACGCGAACCGGGTGGAAAACTGCGGCGGATCTCCGCGAACAACGCCTGGTGGGTGTTCGGCAGGCGGGCGGTAAGAATCGCGCGGGGACGCCGCAGCAGTTCGAGCAGCGAATCACGGAAGGCGAAATAGGCCAGGGCCGTCAAACCCGCGACGACCACCGCCGCCGCGAAGTAATACGGTAGGCGCCGCGACGCCTTCTTCAAGCGGTTTAAGACGCCGACGACCGCGAAGGCCGCCGGCACGCCCGCCCAAACGAAAAGATACATCGAGTACCGTCCCGGCTGTAAGACGTCGAGGCCGCGGAACGCGCCGGCGAGGTGGCTCAGAAAGAAGACCCACGCCGTCATGGCGGCGAACACAGCGGCGCGCATCCCGTCGCGGCGGCCCCAGAGGAGTAGACCGACGACCGCCAGCACGACCGCGGTCGATTCGGTGGGCGGCAGCTTCGTCGCCAGTTCGAAGAGCCGGCCGGCGACCCCGCGGTGGATGAAACCGACGCCGGTGGCGATGGTGCCCTTGGTTTCCCAGAAGCGGACGGCGGGCCAAATCCAAAAGGCGTTGGCCGCCAGCGCCGCGGCGGGACTGAGAGCGGCGGCGGCGGCGCGGCGGGTTCGGCCGGCGAAGAGCGTCCAACCGACGCCGACGACGACCGCCGGCGCAAGGGCGACCGCCGAGCAAAGATGCACGAGGCAGGCCAGTGAAACCGCCGCGGCCGCCGCGAGCCAGGTTCGGCGGCGGCCGTCGGCGAGGTAGGCGGCGAAGGCGGCCGCGCCTAAGAGCGTCAATGGGCCGGAAAGTAAGAACGCGATCATGCCGAACAGGGCGTAGTTGAGGCCCCAGTCGCTCCAGACGTAGAAGAGGAGGAATAAGACGGCGATGAAACAGGCCGGCCGGCGCGCCCCGCCGGCGGCGCCGAACGGCCAACACGCCGCCGCCGCCCAGTACAACCACGGCAGCCCCATGAGCGAAACAAACACGTACGCCTTGTAGACCTTCGCGGGCGGCAGGCCTGGCGTGAGCCAGCCGACGATTTCCGGCGCGGTCGCGCTGGAGGGAAAGAGAATCGACTTGACGTACCCGGCCATGAAGCGCGGATCGTAGCCGGCGGTTGTACCGCGGGCGTCGAGATAGTCGCGGCTGGTGGCGAGGTAGTAGGCGTTGAAGGTGTGGTCGTCGTTCAAGTACGGATACGGCGTCTCGAATTCCGCCCGGCCGCCGCAGTAGATGAAGGCGGCGGCGGAATGGAGCGACGCCAGAACAATGCAACCGACGACCGCCCACCAACGGCCGGACCCGCGGGGGGCGTCGGGCCGAGCGGCTCGTTCGTCGACTGCTTCGGCGTCCGTCATGGGGTTCTCGCTTCCGCAACCGCGCGACCGACAGGGCCGACGACGTATTTTTCCTCTGTAGAGAGACGCCCGCCGGCGGCAACGGACGAAGGATTCCTTTCAGACGCCGAGAAGCCTCATGATTTGAGCGCCGCGCGGCGGCCCTCGTGGCTCAGCAGCCACTGTTTGCGGTGCAGGCCGCCGCCGTAGCCGGTGAGGCGGGCGTTCGATCCGATCACGCGGTGGCACGGGACGATCACGGCGATTGGGTTCGCGCCGTTGGCCAGCCCGACCGCTCGACAAGCGTTCGGCTTGCCGATGCGGACGGCGATCTCGCCGTAGGTCGCCGTGGCGCCGACGGGGATGGTTCGCAGCGCGGACCACACGGCGTGCTGGAACGGCGTGCCGTTGGTCGCCGTTGGGATTTCCGCGATCGCGGCCAGGTCGCCGGCGAAGTACGCCCGCAGTCGCGCCACCGCCCCGCCGGGGTCGCGGGCCGAGTGCAGCGCGTACCGGCCGTAGTGCCGGGCCAGCAGGCGGTGCAGCCGCTCTTCGTAGCCGTCGAAATCCACGGCCCGAACCGCGACCCCGTCGGACACTACGGTCACGATTCCGATCGGCGTCTTGAACTCGTCTTGGTAAAGGTCCATTCCCGTCCGCCCTCCTACGCCGCTGTAAGGCGTGTCGAAGTCGTCATACCACGACGCCCACGACGTCGCCCGCCGTTTTCGGTTGCGGGATGGATTCGGCCGTCGAGGAAAAATGAGACGAGAAAAATTTCACGCTCGCGGGATGGAGGCGTTAAACTGATGGTGGAACGTCGACGGCGGCCGCCGCGTCAGGGTGCGCGCGGCGAGCGGTCGGCGTCTCGTGGAGCCTCGACGCCATGTCGCGCCGCCCGCACGGTTCGATTTCCCGCGTGTCGCCGCCGCTGCTGTTGGAACGGCTGGAGCCGCGCGAGACCCCCGCCAGCTTGTTGGAACTGGTCAAAGACCTCGACTTCACCGATCGACCGACCACCGTCGGCGAGTACGTCGAAGTGAACGGTTCGCTGTTCCTGCAAGGGACCGACGCCGTCAACGGCTCCGAGTTGTGGCGGTATCGGCCGGACCTCAACCGGTTCGAGATGACGGCCGACATCGCGCCGGGAGACCAAAGCAGCAGCCCGTCGAAGCTGACGAACGTCGCCGGCACGCTGTATTTCACGGCGTCGGAAGGGTTCGGCGACGTCGAACTGTGGAAGAGCGACGGCACCAAGACCGGCACCGTCCGCGTGGCGGACATTCGGCTGGGTTTCGCCAGCAATCCCGAACAGTTGACGAACGTGGGCGGCGTCCTCTACTTCACGGCCGACGACGGCACGTCGGGCCGCGAGCTTTGGCGGACGTCGGCGTCGGGCGTCGAGCGGGTGGCCGACCTCTATCCGGTCGCCAACTTCGGCAGCAGGCCGCAAGAGTTGACGAACGTGGGCGGCGTGTTGTTCTTCACCACGACCGCCGGGGCGCCGCGCGGCGACCTCTGGCGGATCGACGGCGCGTCCGGCGTGACGCGGCTGCTCGACTTCGATCCCAGCATGGCGGCTTACAACGACGTACCGCAGGGTTTCCTGAACGTCGGCGGTCTGCTGTACTTCGCGGCGGGCGACGCCACCTTCGGCCGCGAACTGTGGAAGTCCGACGGCGCCGTTTCGGGCACCGGGCGCGTCGCCGACGTGGCCGTCGGAACGGCCGACGCGATTCCCAACCGCTTCACCAACGTTGGCGGCGTCGTGTACTTTTCAGCGGACGACGGCACCCGCGGCCGCGAGCTTTGGCGCTACGACGCGGCGTCCGGCGCCCGACTCGTCGCCAACCTTCATCCGGCCGGTTACTCCAACCCGTACGACCTGGTGAACGTCGGCGGCGTTTTGTTTTTCACCGCCGACGACGGCTCGACCGGCCGGGAACTGTGGAAGAGCGGCGGCGCGGCGACCAACACCGTGCGGGTGCGCGACGTCAACCCTGGCTCCGTCGGCGGCGATCCGAGCGACCTCGTCAACGTCAACGGCGTGTTGTACTTCGCGGCGGACGACGGATCGACGGGCCGGGAACTGTGGAAGAGCGGCGGCGAGTCGTCGAACACCGTCGTCGTCAAAGACGTCGGCCCCGGTTCCGGCGAGGATCCCCAGCAGATTCGGAACGTCGGCGGGGTCGTCTATTTCACGGCGAACGACTCCTCCGGCGGCGTCAGCTTGTGGAAAGTCGACGGCCCCAACATCAAGCAGGTCGGTCCGCTTACTCGCAACGGCGGTGACCCGCAGGAGTTGGTGAACGTCGGCGGGGTGTTGTATTTCACCGCGGAAGACGCCGCCGGTCGACAGCTTTGGCGCTCCGACGGCAACCCCGGCGGCACCTTCCGCGTGACGGCCGGCGCGCCCTATTTCAATCCCAGAAACCTGACGAGCGTGGCGGGCGTCCTGTATTTCTCGGCGGACGACGGCGTTTCGGGCCGGGAACTCTGGAAGACCGACGGCAGCGCCTCCGGGACCGTCCTCGCGTTCGACCTGACTCCCGGACCAGGAGGCAGCGACCCCGGCGGCTACGGCGGCGAAACGGCCGCCGTCGGCGGGACGCTTTTCTTCAACGCCTTCGGCCTCTTATGGAAGAGCGACGGCACCCGCGCCGGCACCCAAGTCGTTTATCCCGGCGATCCCCGCCAACTGACCAACGTCGGCGGCGTCCTCTATTTCTCGCCCAGTATCCCCGGCTTGGGCCGCGAGTTGTGGAAGACCGACGGCACGACGACCGAACTCGTCAAAGACCTTGGCACTCGCGTCTCCGGTTCGTACCCGGGGGATCTGACGGACGTGGGCGGCGTCCTTTACTTCACCGCCTTCGACGATGCCGGCGACCGGCAGTTGTGGAAGTCGGACGGCACGGCGTCGGGCACGACTCTCGTCCCCGTCGTGCGACCGGGGTCGTACGCAGCCGAACCGAACGAATTGACCAACGTGAACGGAACGCTGTACTTTTCCGTTGCCAACGGCTTAGGCAGCCTGGGACTGTGGAAAAGCGACGGCGCCGCCTCCAACACGGTCTTCGTCGCCGAACTGGCGCCGCCCAACCCCGGGCTGGGCGGCCGCTTCCCGCGCTACTTGACCAACGTTGGCGGGGTGCTGTACTTCGCCGGCGCCCAAAGCGGGAACGACGTTGAATTGTGGAGAAGCGACGGCACCGCCGCGGGCACCGGCCAGATCGCGGACATCCAGCGGGGCCGCGCCAAGGGCCTCCCGCGGTTCCTCGCCGAATTCGACGGCTCGCTGTATTTCAACGCGGACGACGGCCGGCTGGGCGCCGAACTGTGGGCGTTCCATCCCGACGTCGCCGCCGACCCGATCGACTTCGTCGTCGCTCCGGCGTCCGGTCCCCAAGGGACGCCTCTTCCCTTGAACTTCGACGTCGCGCTCCTCGACCGCGACGGTTCCGAAACGCTGACGGTGACCATCAGCGGCGTTCCCAGCGGCAGTATGTTCACCCAAGGGGCCGTCCCCGTCGGCACGCTGACCGGTTCCAGCGTCTGGACGTTCACCGGCGCCCAGATTCCCGGCTTGACCTTCGTCCCGCCGGCGGACTTCGTCGGCGAACCGTCCTTTTTCGTTGTGGCCGTGAACGTCGACGATTTCTTCACCCGACACCCGCGCCCTGGCCGCAGCGTCGTACCCTTGTCGACCTCCACCAGCGTGAAGATCGAACTGTTCGACCGCGTCGCGCTCCCGCCGATCGTGACGGCGGGCGCGGCGCCGGGTTTCGCCGGCGCTCCGATCCCGTTGGCGATCACCGCACGGTCGGCCGACACGAACGGCTCGGAGACGATCACGGCGGTGACTATTTCCGGGCTGCCCGAGGGGGCGGTGCTGACCGCCAACAACGTGGTCGTCGGAAGGGGTCCGGGAACGGTTGTTTTGACGTCCGCGCAGTTGGCTGGCCTCACGCTGACCCTGCCCAAAGACACGCCGGCCCAGACGTTGAACTTGACTGTTTCGGCAACGGTGACGGAAGAGGACGAAGGAGCGACGGCGACCAGTGTCATGCCGTTGTCGGTGACGATCTTCGACGGTTTCCCCGAGCCGCCGACCCTGGCCGTTCTGCCCGCGCGCGGTTTTCCGAACCAGCCGATTCCGCTGTCGATCGCGGCGGCGCTGGTCGACCTCGACGGCAGCCAGACGCTGAAAATCTTCGTCCGAGGCGTGCCGACCGGGGCGGTGCTGTCGGCCGGTTCCAACGACGGCGCCGGCACCTGGACCTTGACCGCCGCCGACCTCGCCGGCCTGACCCTCACCCCCCCGTTCGACTTCTTCGGCGAGTTCTCGCTCACCGTCACCGCCAATGGCGCGGAGGGCAACGCGGAATTCGCCGAGACCGCGCGGACGCTCGACGTCGAAGTGCTGCCGCCGGCCGAGTCCCGGCCGATCGTCACCCTGCTGCCGACGGCCGGCCTTTCCGGCGAGGCCGTCCCCCTCGGCATCCGCGTGACCGTCCCCACCGGCCAGGCGTACCGCCTCATCATCAGCGGCGTTCCCGGAGCCGTCCTCTTGACCGACGGCTTCCGCAGCGGCTCGGCCTATTTCATGCCGTCCGACGTCGACCTCGTCGCCCTTCGCTTCCTGGCGCCGGCCGGCCTCGTCGGCGACTTCCTGCTCACCATCACCGCCGCCAACGACGAGACCGGCGCCGAGTCCGCCCCGCAGACGCTGACGGTGTCCATCCGCGCGCCGGACGCCGCCGTCGCCGCCGCGCCCACCGTCACGGTGCAGCCGGCGTCCGGCGTGGTCGGCCGACCGATTCCGCTGGCCGTCGGCGTCACGCCGCCCGCGGGGCTGCCCGCCGGCCGCACCGTCCGCGTCCGCATCGACAACGTGCCCGCCGGAGCCGTGCTCAGCGCCGGCGCCTTCACCGGCGGCGGGTCGTGGGTGTTGACGCCGGCGCAGACCGTCGGCCTAACGGTGACGCTGCCGGCGACCTCGGCCGGCCTCTCGTTCAGCGTGGTGGTGGCGGCCGACGTCGTTGACGCCGCCGGCCAGGTGGTCGCCTCGTCGGCTGACTTCGACCTCGCCGTGACGGCGGTGCGGGCGAACACCGCGCCGCGCTTCGGCAGCGGTCGGCCGCGCCTCGCCGGCGTCACCAGCCGCAACGGACTGGCGGTGCGGTCGCTGCTGGTTGGGGCGGCCGACGGCGAGCAGCGGGCGGTGGGGGCGGCGGTCGTCGGCTTGACGAACGCCGGCCGGGGCCGATGGCAGTTCAAGACGACCGGCGCCTGGAAGAACGTCGCCGGCCGGCTTTCCGATCGGCGGGCGCTACTGCTGCCGGCGTCGGCCCGGCTGCGGTTCGTTGCCGCCCGCGGGACGAAGCCCGGCCGGCTGAGAGTCAAACTGCGGGCGTGGGACCAAACCACCGGCGCCGCCGCCACCTTCACCGCCGCCGCCCCGGCCGGCGGCTCAACCGCCTTCAGCGCAACGGCGCGAACGGTGACGGCAACACTGGCCCGCGCCGCGACCTCCGTCGAAAGCCGCGCCGCCGATCGGTCGAACGCCCTCGATCGGTCGCTGCTCGACGCCGTCTTCGCCGCCGACCTCGCCGACGACTAAAAACAGGTCGGCCGAGCGATCGACTTGTGCGGGCTTACTACGTCGGCATGGATGTTCGTCGGTAAGATCGCTGCCGCGCGCCGCCGCGTCATAGCCCGCCGCGCGAGCAAGGGATTCCTGAATTCCTTGCGAATTCGTACCGCGATCGGAGCA
>JBOFFD010001245.1:0-8338 GCA_051648425.1 Planctomycetia bacterium | reverse complement strand
CGCTGTTTGCGGAGATTAGTTGCTCGAAAGGATTGACGGACACGACGGGGGGGGGGTACGCCAAGCGGTAGAATCGCATTCGTCATAGTATGCGGCCAGGATGTCGCCGGATCGTCCGTCGGCCCGATGTTGTCATCGTCCCAAATCTTGACATCGAAAGACACGACGTTGTTCAGCATGACGTCTTCTCCCTGCGGAGCGTCGGGCGACACATTACTGTACTCGTCGATAATCCCGTCGTTCCTCGACGAGGGTGAAGCGACGTCGTTGATGGGGCGGCTGTTGACGTCGTCGGTAAGACTCGCGGGGTGATGCAGATCGAAGGCCGAAGACGAAGTTTCCTGCTGCGTCGGACGTCCAAACCACGGTTCATTGTTCAGTGCGTCATGGATGCCGCGGCCCGATGCCGGGTCAGTGTCGACGGAATCGAAGAAGGAAAGGGGGACGTACCGCGATTGACCCGCCGCCGGCGTGTCGCCGACCTGAAAAAGACCGAAACGGTTGCGCCGGTACTTGAGCGTTTCGAGAGTATTGAAATCCATTCGGTTGGTCGTGGAATTCCATGTCGCCGACACGTCGTAGTCGCGGTAGTAGTTCTGCCAATTCACACCCGTCGGCAGTGTGTTCATGTAGGTCGCCGTCGTACCGTCGCACACGAGTAGAACGCGGCGATACAGCGTGTACAAGGCCGGGACCGTTGGAATATCCGAAGGAGACTGCGTTGAAACGCCCGGATTGTTGATGTCGTTCCGGAGATTGTATTGTCGGCGCGAAGGACGCAGAAAATACACGATCTCCGCGTGAGAGCTGGTGAAGACGCCGTTGCCAAACTTATCGAAGCGGGTGGTCGCCTTATAGTCGTCGAGCCGGGTGACGCCGCCGCCGTCGATGGGAACGCGGCCGTAAAAAACCTCTTGCGACGATCCGCCTTGAAGAGAGGCGGTGAACGCCAGGACGTCGTCGGTGTCGATCTCGGCGGGACGACCGTGAATATCGATCCCCTGGCGATACCCCATGGTGCCGTCGTTGAGCTGCGGCGTAAGCGCTAGCGGGCAGGCCGGGATGTTCTCTTCGATCAGGAAGTAACCGTGCGGCGGCTCGCCGTAGAGGCCCCTAAAGAGGTCGCCCGGAGAGGGGGACGTCAAGTACCGCCCGTCGTTGCCGACATCGACGTGCTGCAGGTCGTTGCGCAGCAGCGTCATGAAGCCGCGCATCTTTTGATCGACTTCCGCCATGCCGCGCGACATCCGCACGGCGTCGCTGCCCGACACGAACAGCGTCGTGAACAGGACGAACATCAGCAGCGACAAGCTGACGGCGACCAGCATTTCGACCAGCGTCAAGCCGCGCCGACGAGCGTTGATGTTAGTTCGCATTGAACACATGCTCCAGTCCGTCGAAAAGAATGACCGGATACCACTGGCGGAAGCCCTGGTCAGCGACGTTCGCCGCCGTCACGGGCCAGTTCGGCGTCTGGAACTGGTCGGCCCTCCGCTCGTCCGCGGAACCGGGCCGCGGCGGCGTCGACGAATCCCACGACCGCCCTTCAAAGTCGTCCCACTGATGTTTGTTGGCGGTTTCCACCAACGTGATCTGTTGATTGAACCGCGAATCGCCGTACTCATTGAAGACCGGGTCGTCAAAATCGGCCACTTGATGGAACGTGTACGCTTGACGGTAGAAGAACTCGACCGGCCCACCCAATGGGCCCGGCGGCCATTCACCGGGAAGACCGGCGCCGGGACCGGTCGGTCTCGCCGCCGAGGCGTAGGAGTAGAACGCCCTCGGCAGACCGCCGGTGATCGACGCCTCGCAGAGCCAATCGCCCCGCTTGACGTTGGGCTTCTCCGACGTCGCCGGCCACGACAGCGTGGCTCGCCGACTGCCGTTGAAGAAACAACCGTCGCAGGTGACGAACGGCTTCGACAAGTTTCGCCGATGAAAACAAAGAAGATGCGCTTTGTCGTTCGGGCTGCTGCCGCTGGGAACGGAAAGCCGAGGACCCGGCGCCTTCACCACGCCTGGGATTTCCCGCTGCACCATGAGCGCCCATGAGTAAACGTAGGTTCTCCAGGCGGTCACCGTGTTGGTTTCAATCGTTCCGGCGTTGTCGAAGAAGACGTTGGCGAAACTGGTCGGGCTGGGCGATCCAAGCCGCGCCGGGTTCACGGGGATCGCCGGATTGGTCTTCTCGAAGTGCATGTCTTCGGCCGAGTAGAACCAGCGGTAGATGTAGTTCTGCATCGGAATGCTGTTAAGGCTTCCATCGAGAGGCTGAATCCCGGCGAAGCTCATGACGTCGGCGCTGGTCGCGACGGGAATCGGAAGAAAACGCGGCGTCGAGACGGGAATGAAGGTGTCAAACCCCGCCCCTTGCGGCACGCGGTTCAAACCCACCCCGTTGGTGAACAACGCGGGGTCGATCAGCACCGGAAAACTTGGAATCGGCAACAGCGGAGCGCCATTCTCCGACAAGATCAAGTTCGGATCGTGGGCGGGGCTGTTGACGTCGATCTCTTGATTGAAGCCGGGAAGTCGGTGCCGGAAGTTGGCGCTGGAGCCGGCCGAGCCGCGATGCACCGACCAGATGTTGACATGGTCGGGGCCGTCTTCCGTCCCCGAGATATTGGGCGGCGCCCTGTCTGAATCGACCAAGGCGGTGTAGCCGGTCGGCGGCGTCGCCACCGGTTCCGGCATTCGGTTCGGCAGGTCGAACAGTTCGTTGGTCGCTTTGGCGTTCTGGTAGAGCATGGTCACGCGGGTGTCGATGACCGCTTGGCGCACTCGGGCGACGCCGACCGGGAAGAGCGATAAGACGCCTAAGACGCCGACCGTGAAGACCACGATCGCCACCAGCACTTCGACCAGCGTGCCGCCGGCCCGTCCGCTTGAGGATCCGCGAGCGGATCGACCGAACCACTTTCCATTCACGTTCATGAATCCCGCCTCTCGTCGTTCAAAAGTCGATGATGAAAACCGGCGGCCGTTAAAAAGCCCCGGCGGAAGCCGGTCGGCGGCGCACCTTCCACGCCGTCGCCCGATCGGCGAACCAAAAACCGACGTCCCGCCGATGAAACCGGTCGGGGCCGCCGTCCTTGAAAACGAATCGAAGACGACCGGCGTCCGCCGGTCTTACAGTGAGTCTTAGAGTCCCGACCCCGTCCCCTTGTTGACGTTCAGGAAGTAGTCCTCGGGATCGAAGACGCCGTTGCCGGCCGCGTCGGTGTTGGACAGCGCCGATCCGTCGTCGTTGAACTCCGGCTGAAAGACGCTCGCCAAGCCGGTGCGCGCATAGACCGTCACCAAGGCGTGCGTGCCTTGGTCGCCCACCCGCACGACTTTGCGGGTCTGGGTGTTGTCGGCCGGGTCGGGGATGGTTCCCGTGTTCGCCGACAGGTTGTGCAGCCACAGGATGATCTGCGGATGCTGCGCCTGCGTTCCGACCACCGAGCCGGCCGCCGAGAACAGGATGTCGTAGGTGAACGGTCGGTTCGGCTGCGACGGGTCGTACGGGAACGACGGACTGATGCGGCTGAGCCGTTTGCGGACGTCCGTCGACGCCAGCGAGCCGAAGTCGATCACGACGTCGTCGGGCAGCAAAATCGGGTCGGCGTCTTCGATCGGCACCGTGCCGATCTCGATTTCAAACTCGACGCCATAGTTTCTGGCGACGAAGGGAGGCGTCGGAAGCGGCGGAAACCTGTCCTCAAGCCGCGAGCCCGTCGGCAGGATGGCGTTGGAAACAACCTTCGTGCCGTCCGGGACGACGTGAGTGAACGGCTGGGCCAGAAGCAGGTACGGCGACGTTCCGTACTTACCGTTCGTAAACGACGACAGGAAGCGGAACCCGTGGAATCGGCCGGCCTTGCCGAAGCGGATCGCGCCGACATGTTCGCCGGCCGCGTTCGTCGGCAGTCCTTCGATCGCGCCGGTGATCAAGCCGACTTCATCCGGCGTGCCGATGAGGTAGACGGCGTCGTAGATACCGACGTTGCCGGGTCGGTCGTCGACGCGGGCGAAGCCGACCACCGGGTCGGCCTGTTTCACCAGCAGCAGCGACTTGGCGACTTCCGGATCGCCGCCCGAGCCCAGCTTGCTTTGCACGAACCGCACGCCGGTCGCCTCGCCGAACTCGGCGGCCCGTTCCCGGGCCGTCGCCACCACCGCTTGGATCGTACGGGCGGCGTCGCGCACTCGGTCGGCCCGCGCCACCCGCAGCGCCACCGGCACCGCCACCGCCGTCACGATCGCCAAGATGGCGATCACGATCAAAAGTTCGGTGAGCGTGAAGCCGGCCCGACGGCCGCCGCCCTGTCGATCGACTTTGAGACGATGCGGAGTCATTGGCTCGCCCTCCCCGCGACGGTGCGGACGGTGAGAATGTCGTCGGCGGCGAATTCCAACCGGCGTGGATCGATGCGGCCCGCCCGCTTGTGCATTTGATCGGCGGTCGGCGCGAACCCTTCTTCGTCGTCGCAGCCGTACATGGCGAACTGGCCGTCGGCCCCCGCCGACGCGATGATCGGGAACAGCGGCGGAATGCGCCGTTCGTTGATGTTCGCCGTCAGTGCGCCGTTGCCGCCGCGGAACTGCAGCGTGCCGGTGGGCATTGCTTCCAAGCTGATGAGCGAACCTGATCCATTCTGCAGGCCCGCCGCCGTAGCGTAGTCGAGCAGTTCCGACGCCGGCGTCGGGTACGACGGATGCAGCCGGAAGAAGCCGCCTCGCTCGAAGTCGTTCGTGCGTTTGGTCGTCGCGTGCCAGTTGGGCAGCGCCAGGAGGCCCTTGGAATCGAAGTTCGATTGGCTCTCCAGGGCGGCGTTGTTCTTCAGGATGTACTCGAACAGGTCGACGGGCCAGCGGTAGAAACGCAGCGGCTTGCCCCAGGCGTCGACGAACTCCATGAGGCCGTCCTGGTCGGTGTCCTTGATGAACCGGCGGGGGATTTCGTCGGCCGAGAACGTCTGGTCCAGCCCCTTGGCCGCCGTCAGCATCAGGTACAGGCACTCGCTGCTTTCGGTTTCCGGCTTGTGGTTGGGTGGCATGAGCAGCGTCGCCGCCGGAATCGAGCCGTGCAACACCGGCGCGACGTTGGTCGTCGTGAAATAGGTGTCGTCGGTGTAGACCGTCGCCGTGCCGTTGTCGTTGAGCGGCGGGATGGCTCGGGCGTCGGTCAGCGCCCGTAGGTAGGCGTCGAGGATCGCCTGCTGCGCCGACCGCGTTTCGACGCTCGGAACGAGGCCGGTGTACGTCAAGTTGGACGACCCGTTGGCTAGCGACGCCGAGACGTTGCTCGGCAGGAAATCGATGAATTGCTGCGGGAACTCGGCCCGCTGTGCCGCCAATTTGTAGATGAGGCGGAAGCGCGATTCCTCGATCGTCGACGGCGAGATCGGGGGATCGGGGTTGTTGTCGACGGTCATGGGCGCGGGGACCGGCGACTCCACCGCGATGCGGAGGGCGAGGTCGGCGGCGTCGTAGTCGCGGCGGCGCAGCGTCGTTGTAATGTTGGCGTCTTTATTGGCGCTGAAGAACTGCGACTGGCGGTCGCGGACCGCGTTGAACAGGGTGTTCATCACGGTTTCGGTGATGGTGCGGTTGGCGGAGCTTAAGACGCCGAAGTACGCCGCGGTGGCCAGGGCGGCTAGGATGCCGATGATGGAAATGACCACCAGCACTTCGATCAACGTGAAGCCGCCCCGGCGCTTCCCGGCCGGGCCGCGCGCCGGTTCACCGGCTGGTTCGGTTCTCAAGGTTGGAGTCGTCATCGCGGTCTTCCTTCCGTCGGGGCGCCGTCCGGCGCTGCCGCAGCCTCGTTACTTGGTGATAAGGCTTTCGTTGAAGTCGCCGATGGTGCGGCCGTCCGAGAAGTTGGTCATGTCGTCGGCCCCGGGGTCCGAATTGTTCAGCGCGGGCATCGTTGGCGGCGCGGGCCGCTGTCGGCCCAGCGTGCCGCCGATCCCGAACTCGGAGTTCGAAGTCCCGGGGTGGAGAATCTGAAACGTCTGCGGATTGAACGGCTTGATGATCGAACCGGTCGTAAGAGCGGTGCTCGATTCGGCGTAGGGGTTCGGGTAGACGCTGCGGGCGTGGTCAAGGGCGTCCGTGGGCATGGCGCCGGGATCTTCCGTCGTGATGGTCCGCCACATCAACTGGAACGGGATCGTATTGTTCACCGCCGCGGCGGTTGAATTGAAGTTGCAGTCGTGCGGCTTGTAGCCGCGGCCTTCGTACGAGCTGAAGTAGGCGTATGGGATCTCCGCGTCGGTGACGTACAGCGGCCGATAGCTCGGCAGGTGCGGCGTGTTCGCCGTTTCCAACGTGTTTCCCGTGTTCACGTTGAAGTCGGTCGGGTCGGTAGTCGCATTGACGGAGCCGGTTCCGTTCAGGGTGCGTTGGAACAAGCGGTCGGCTTTGAATTCGTAGAGGATCGGCGTGCGTGAAACGGTGGTCGGCGCGCTCGCGATGGGAATGCCCCATGGGGCGGCCGGCCGCTTTGAAAAACCATTCAGGATGTAGGTGACGTCGGCTCCGGTTCCGACTTGCTCGGCGATACCACCCAGAAAGAACACTAAACACTCGTCGCCTTCGAGTTCGTAGGTGAGGGTGTTGCCGGCGGTTTCCACGCCGGCGGTGTGGTTGGGTTCAACGAACCAGGGCTTTTCCCGACCAGCGGTCACCGGCGCCGACGGCGTCGAGGTGTCGAGGTTGATGTCGGGGAAAATGCGACGAAGATACTGCACGCTGTGGGCGTCGAACTCGTTGGCCAAATCGTACGTGGTGCCTTCCCGCAGCCGGATGCGGCTGGGGGGGTAGACGCCGTACATTTCCTTGAAGCGTTCCAGCGAGAGGGCGAACTGCGAGAGTTCGTTTTGGATGGCGGCCCGCTGGCCGGCGCGGCGGGCGGGGCCGAGCGCCGTGAGGAGCAGGCCGACGAGGAGCGCGATGATCGCGATGACGATCACCAGCTCCACCAGAGTGAAGCCGCGGCGGCCGCGGGTGAGGGACGGGTTCGCTTTCATGACTGTTCCTCGCAGCGGCAGCCGGGGCCGGCCGACGCTTTTCGTCCTTGGAGTTCCGTCTGAATCGTCCGAATGAAAACACCGGGTTCGCGGACGCCGGCGGCGCCTTGTCGCGGAATCGTTGCTTCGTCGAGCCGCGCCGCGCGGATCGAACGATCCGCGCCCTTCGTCGAGACCGGTCGTCGGCCGCCCTTCCAGGCCGCCGCCGGCGGGCTTACCGCCCGCCGTGCACTAAGATCGTCGGGTCGGCGGGCGTGTAAGACCGAAGTCTTATACGCCGCCGGTTTTTTGACGGATCAACCCTTGCCGAGTTCGTTCAGCAGCTTGATGAGCGGCATGAACAACGCGATGACGATGAAGCCGATGACGCCGCCGAGGAACACGATCATCAGCGGTTCCAAGAGGCTGACCATCGACTCGACCAACACGTCGACTTCTTCGTCGTAGGTGTCGGCGATCTTAAAGAGCATGGCGTCGAGGGCGCCGGTCTCTTCGCCGACTTCGATCATGTTGACGACCATGTCGTTGACGATGCGGGTTTCCTTCAGCGGCGCCGCGATCGATTCGCCTTCGCGGATCGAGTCGTACACCTTCTGGTAGGCCCGCTCGAAGACGGCGTTCTGCGACGTGTCGCGGCAGATGATGAGGCCTTCGAGGATCGGCACGCCCGACGCCACCAGCGTACCCAGGGTGCGGGTGGTGCGGGCGACGATCACCTTCTCGAAGATGCTGCCCATGACCGGCACCTTCAGCGACAGCCAGTCGAGTACGTACCGGCCGGTGGCGAACTTGCGGATGAGCTTGTAGATGGCCCAGACCGCGAACGGCACGACGAAGAGAGTCCACCAGTAGCCGACCATGAACGTCGAGGTTTCGACGAGGACGATCGTCATGGTCGGCAGTTCGATGCCGAAGTCGGCAAAGATCTTTTTGAACTTCGGCACGATCCAGATCATGATGAACGTCAAGATGCCCATGGCGACGGCGATGACCACCGCCGGGTAGACCATGGCGCCCTTGACCTTGCGTTGCAGCGACTGGGCCTTTTCCTTGAAGTCGGCGAGACGCTGGAGAATGACTTCCAGGGCGCCGCCCGCTTCGCCGGCCTTCACCATGTTGACGTACAGCTTGTCGAACACCTTCGGCTGCTTGGCGAGCGATTCCGAAAGCGACAAGCCCGACTCGATGTCGTCGACGACGTCCATCAGCGTGTTCTTGAGCGGGCTGGGCTTGGACTGGCCTTCCAGGATGCGAAGGCTGCGCAGCACCGGCAGGCCGGCGTCCTGCAGGGTCGAAAGCTGACGGGTGAAGATGGT
>JBOFFD010001244.1:0-3677 GCA_051648425.1 Planctomycetia bacterium | reverse complement strand
GACCCGACTTCGTGTCGCCCTGTAAGTACATCGTTTTGCGGTCTTCGGTCAGCGTGGCGTGGTGCAGGCCGGGCTTCACCGCCACCGGCTTCGCGTCGCCGAACGGTTGCACCGGGCCGTCGCGGGTGACGACGTACTGACGGTAGGCGTCGGTCTCGAAACGGCTGAAGTAAACCTGTCGGCCGTCGGCGGTTTGGAACGGATGCTGTTCGTCGTTCTCGCTGCGGGCGGCGAGCAACGGCTGCACCGTCGTGAAGGCGCGGGCGGGGTCGGGGCGCGTCGCCGTGAACAGGTCGAGGTTTTCTTCGAGGCTGCGCATGGAGAAGGTCAGCGACCGACCGTCGGCGGAAAGCGCGGCCCCTTCGATGGTGGGGTTCTCGGGCAGGCCGACGAGTTCGCCGACGGCCGAGAACTGCTCGCTGGGCTTCCCGCGCCGGGCGACCCGCAAACCGTCCCCCTGGGCGCCCTTCGCCTTCACCGTCACGGGCGCGCCGAGGTCGCCGGCCGCCGGGTTCCCTCGGCCGGCTTCGGTGTAGTACAACTCAAGGCCGTCGGCCGTCGGCAGGGGGTGGGTTTCGTCGGCCGCCGTGTTGACGAACTCCAACCGCGCCGGCCGACCCGGCTCCAGTGTCAACGGGACGACAGTAGGCGCCTTCCGCAGCTCCGTCCAACCGGCGACGACCGCCGCCTTGGCCGGCTCGCGCATCACGCGGACGTCGTCGGGCCGGGCGTCGGGCCGCGACAGCGCGTTCCGAGCGCCGCCGAGCGCCGGCAGCCACAGCGCCAGTGGATCGAACCGACCAAAGGCTTGAAACGAAAACAGATCGACCGAGCCGACTCCCACCACGTGGACCGACGGCTCGCCGTTGAAGCCGACGGCGTCGGGCCAGACGGCCTCCGCGCCGTCGAAGATCGCCGCCAGTCGTCCGCCCGGCTGCAAGCCGACGGCGAAGGAGTGCTTTCGCCCAGGCGCGATGGGGGCGTCGATCGACTTCCCGACCGGCGCGGCGGCCGTCGACGCCGTCGGTCGCAGATGGATCTTGCGGGCTGCCGGGTCGAGGACGATCGAGCCGCCGTCGGTGAAGCGGATCTCGAGAGCGGTCGTCGCGTCGGGGAAGCGGACCTCGGCTTCCAGGCGGCGCAAGCGGTGGATCGGGCCGGGTGCGAAGGCGCCGCGGGGCCGAAGCTGGGCGGCCAGGCCGTCGGCGGTGCGGCGGGCGCCCCACGTCGCCAGCTCGGCGTCGCTTAGAAACTGGTAGCGAAGCTGGGCGGCCTCGCCCGACGGCATGGTGAAGTCGCCGCCAAACAGCTCGGCCAGCCGTTCGCCGGTGGGCAGCGGCGGGTCTTTCGGCCAGCCCGAAAGTCGGGCGGCGAACGTGGGATCGTTCCCTTCCAACCGCAGGACGTCGACGCCGACGTTGTAGCCGCGATCGGTGGGGTTCTCGAATCGCAGACCGACGGCGACGGCCGGGTCGTCCAACGGCGCCGGGCCGGCCGACGGTCCGACGGCGTCGATCGGCGTCGGTCGAAACGTCTTGCCGTCGCTGCTGACCCCCGCCGACCACCGGCCGCCGGTTCGTTCCAGCGCGACCCAACAGGCGGTCGAGCCGACGACGGCCCCGACCGTCGCGGGCGCTTTCGCGACGGCGTCCGGCCCAAGGCGTCGCAGCAGCGCCGTCGGGCCGGCGGTCTTGCCGGCGGCGTCGACCGTCGGCCGCAGTTCGACGGCGAGAAACTGTTCGCTGTTCTGAAAGGCGCCGACCCACAGCAACTGCCGCGGCGCGCCGAGCGCCCACTGCCGAACGCGGACCAGGAAGCGGAAGTCGCCGGCGGGGACGGGCAGCAGCAGATCGCGGCGGTCGCCGGGGTCGAGCAGCGCCCGCAGGCCGGTTCCGTCGGCCTGGGTGTTGAGCCGGCCGCGCGGAAAGCCGACCCGGCACAGGCCGACGGCGGCGGCCTCGTCGGCGAAATTGGTGCTCCAAAGCAGTTCCTTGCCGACGGCGGGCGCGACCATCGCCGGCAGCGCCGCGACGGCGTCTTTCGGTGGGGCGTCTTTCGCCGGCTCGGTCTTCGCCGGCGGCGGCGCGAGCGCCTCCACGACCGGGACGTCCGTCGGCGCCGGGGCGACGACCGGGTCGGTCGACTTCACCCAGACCAGAACCGCGGTGCCGCCGGTCAACACGGCCAGCGTCAAAAAAGCGGCGACCGCCATCCCGGCGGCGCGGTTCGCTTTGGCGCCGGAGACGCCGGGGACGGCCGGGTCGTCGGCCGATGGAACGTAGACGTTCCGTTCCAGGTTGAGCTTCAGGTCGTACTCGGCCTTGCGGGTCGGGTCCAAGAGCAGAACGCGGGCGGCCGACACTTCGTTCAGCAGGCGCTGCGATTCGTCGCTGTGTTTGCCGGCCTGATGCCGTCGCAGCGTCTGGGTGCGCAGCAAGGTGGCCTTGTGAATGGCGGCCGGGTCGTCCACGAAATCCGCGACGCCGAGCAGCCGATAAAGCGTCGGGGGCTGTTCGTCGGGCGGAATGCCCAGCCAGTCGCGGTACGGATCGAAAGACATCGGTCGGTCATCCAGGGCCGGCGTCGGGCCGTCGCCATCCCATACGACGCCGGCGGTCGACAAAAAGTTTGCAGGGGACGAGGGAAAGGTACGAGTCCGACGCGCCCCCGGCCGTTCCTCCGCTCCGGCATTCCGGTCTAACCGCATCAAGACGAGGCGACGGGCCGAAATCAATCCACGGCAGGAATCGGTGGCGCGCCGTCTGCGGATGCAGGTACAATTCTATGGATTGCCTTTTCTAACGGCGGTCGTACACCATCTAAAATCTCAGCTGCCAGAAATTGAAGAACAGCACTATCCGCTCCAACGACTCAACGAATGTGTAGTTGAATGTTCGACGAATCTGAAAAGAGAGCCGAAGTTTGTCCGAACGCATTAGACCCGCCGTTCCAAACCGCGATTCGATGAAATATCCGCGAATCATTGCTGTCGCATATTTGGCGATCCATGCTGCATACAGAAATTCGGCTTTCTCACAGAGGCATGAAATCATTCAAATAGGAACGGCGGAGTCGGCCGCCGAAGTCAAATAGGCCCGTGCTGATGATAGAGAGTATCGTGCATTTACATTCTTGTCGGATAAAAAACTACAGACGACTTCGTGACGTTCACATCGAACTACTGATTCGCAGGTATTTGGGATTGGGCCGTCGGCGTGGTCGGGAACGGCAGGTCGGAGCGGTTCCACAACTTGCGGATCAGCGTCGGCCTTCTTTTCAGATCCGTCGGGTGTTCCAGGATCCAGTCGTTGAGATTTTCCAGGTCGTCCGCCGCGTAGTTCGCCAGCCGGCCCCACTTCAGCCAGCTCCACACCGCCTCCACCGGATTCAGCTCCGGGCAGTACGCCGGCAGTCGTTCGAGCCGAAGCCGCGGGGTCGCCGCCAGGAACGCCCGCACCACCGGCCCTTCTGGTTCCCGCCGCCGTCCCAAATCACGACCACTTTCCCCGGCGGCCGCCGCAGCAGCTCCTTCAGGAACTCCACCACCTGCTCGACCTTGAAGTCGCCGTCGACGATCGTGGCGAACTGGAACCCCAGCCGCCGCGTCCCCGGCGACGCCGTCACCGCCCCGATCACGCTCACCTTCCGCCGGTGCCCGCCGTCCCACCGAATCGTCG
>JBOFFD010001243.1:0-1520 GCA_051648425.1 Planctomycetia bacterium | reverse complement strand
ATGTCCTCCTTCGACGGAATCGACTTCAGGATCTCTTGCACTTTGGCGTTCAGTTCCTGGTTCTTCTTTTCGTTGCCGTCGGTGGGGGCGGTCTTCCAATGGCGTTTCAGAAGGACGGAATTGAACAAAAGTTGACCGGTCAGTGCGGTGGAATCGCGGACGAGTTTTTCGGTCTGGTAGCCGTAAGCGAGGAAGCTGGCCAGAATCAACACGAAGATGCCGCCGCCGAACAGCAGTCGGCACTTGCGTTCGAGACTGGTCTCGCCGAAAAGTTGTTTGATGCCGCGGTAACTCACGGGTCGGCTACTTTTGGCATTGCGGGCACCAACAGGTTGCACGGCCGGCGACCGTGGTTCGGTCCATTAGTACCTCGGCGCCGCATTTCTTACAAGGTAGACCGGCTCGGCCGTAGACCCGCAGGAAATCTTGGAAGCCGCCCGACGCCCCCCGCCCGTCGACGTAGTCGCGGATGGTCGTGCCGTTGTGCTTCACCGCCCGCCGCAGCACCGCGCCCAGCGCGTGGTGCAGCGCCGCGATTTCGGCGTCGGTCAAATCGGCGGCCTTCCGCCGCGGCGCCACTCCGGCGGCGTGACACGCTTCGTCGGCGTAGATGTTCCCCACCCCCGCCAACACCCGTTGATCGAGCAGCACTCCTTTGATCCGCCGGTCGGTCGCGCGCAGGCGCTCCGCGAACCGTTTCTTAGGAACGCCGAGGGCGTCCGGCCCCAGCCGATCGAGTCCGAAGCGCTCGGTGAAGCCGACGGCGTCGACCAGCAGCAGTTCGCCGAACCGGCGGGGGTCGCTGAACCGCAGTTCGTGCGGTTCGGCGTCGGCGTGGTTGTCGGCGTCGGCCAGCCGAAGGCGCAGGTGCGTGTGCGGCGCGACCGGGGTCGACGCCGCCGCGACGGCGAGCCGACCCGACATCCCCAGGTGGACGACCAGTGTTTCGTCGCCATCGAGGCGGTGGAACATCCATTTCCCCTGCCGATCGAGCCGCAGAATCCGCCGGCCGGGAAGCGCCGCCCGCCAGCGGTCGGGGTCGTCGACCATCAGCGGCGAGGCGTGGACGACCTCGGCCAAGCCGCGCCCTTCAAGCAACGGCCGCAACCCGCGGGTCACGGTTTCGACCTCGGGCAGTTCCGGCATGACCCGCACCTCCGGCGACAGTCCAAGTTTGTGGTGACTGCGTCCCGCCTGCATTTGTGGTGACTGCGTCCCGCCTGCATTTGTGGTGCGGGCGTCCCGCCTGCACGAACCGGCGAACCACCGGTACTACCAGGGTTCGTACCGGCGCGACGCAATCGCCACGACGCAATCGCCGCCTCGAAAACACGCGGAAAAGGACTCGTCGCCTACTATCGGAAGCACGCCTTCTCTCCCGGAAGTAAACCACCCCGGGAACGAAAATCAATAGGACGCTCGGTGGCGGAGCGTGCCGCTGAAAGTAGGCAGGGAACCGGCCCCCGTTTGTCGTGCGGGCGTTCTGCCTGCACGAACCTTCGTCGCGCCGGCGGCAAACC
>JBOFFD010001242.1:0-5694 GCA_051648425.1 Planctomycetia bacterium | reverse complement strand
TGTTCGACTACCTGGGCCGACGGTTGCAAGCCCTCGGCGCCAAGCCGCCCGCCGTGCGGCACGCGGCCGTTCTGCCGATTTTGGAACTGGCGTGGAACGAAGACCGGCCGTTCGTCGTGATGGGGCTGCACGAGGAAGGGACGGCGGCGGATCATCCGCCGAACGGTTGGCGGCCGGCGCTGGCTGCTTTCGCCGAGGTCGCCCGCGGCCTGGCCGCGTTGCACGACGCCGGCCTCGTCCATGGGGCGCTGAACGCGGGTCTGGTTCGCCGCGAAGGCGAAGCGGCGGGGTTGGCCGTCGACTGGACGGTGTTTCCAGCCACGTGGGATTCTCCGGTCCGGCTCGATCCGGCCGACGACCTGGCGGGGTTGGCCGACGCTTTCGCGGGTTGGACCGCCCCGTTGGCCGCCGCCGGCCCGACACCGCTGGCGGTCGAGCGAATCCTTCGCGCCTGCCGATCGAGCCGTCTGGTCGACCGCCCGACCGCTCTGGAAGCGGCGGTCCTGTTCGACGCCGCCGCGATCGATCCGTCGCTCGAGGCCGAATGCGTCGAAGTAGCGACGAAACAGTGGGACGGTCCGACCGGCGGTCCGCCGAACCCGTCGACGGAGGCCGCCGCCCGTCTGTTGGCGGAAACGCCCACCGAAGAAACGCCGTTCAACGACTTGAACGCGACGCTCGCGGAGATTGCCGTACCGGTCAAGCCGTTCCCGGCCGTCCGCGGCGCGTCCCTTCCGTTCGAGGGCGTGGCGACCATGGCGTTTTCGCCGGTGGACCCGACGCTCGATCCAAGCCGGGGGGGAGAGCCTTTCGCCCCGTTGACCGCCGACCAAACAGCGACGGCGTACTTTCCTGCCAACGTCATTGGGGAGATGACCGCCGCCGAAGAAGCCGCGACCGCGCAGGTCGCCGCCGTGCGAATCGCCGAGGCGAACGGGGCGGTCGATTCGTTGGACGGAGCGCTTCAGTCGAAAGTCTTCACGCCGCCCGGCGAAAGGGAACCCGAACAAGACGAGGAAGAAGATCTGCTGACGTGGGTCGGCCGGCTGTTGGGCCGATACCGGTTGGAGCAACTGCTGGGCAAGGGCGGGATGGGCGTGGTCTATCGCGCGGTGGACGTCGAGACCGGCGTTTCGGTGGCGATCAAGCTGCTGTATCCCAAACTGCTGCTCGTCGACAGCGCCCGCAAACGGTTCGCCAAGGAAGCGGTGATGCTGTCGCGGGTCGACAACCCGTACGTCACGCGGATGCTGGGCTTCCATGAAACCGCCGGCGTCCACTACCTGGTGGTGGAGTTCGTCGACGGCGTTTCGCTGCGGGCGCTGCTGCACCAACGCCGCCGGCTGTCGCAGATCGTCGCCTTGAACATCGTGGCCGACGTCTGCCGGGCGCTGGTCGACGCGCACCGAAAGGGGATGGTCCACCGCGACCTGAAGCCCGACAACATCCTGCTGCCGAACGTCCACTTGGACGACGACCCGGAAAGTTGGACGAGCCCGCCCCGCGCCAAGCTGACTGACTTCGGACTGGCCCGCGAAGAGAACCAGTCGCAGACGATGGCGCTGACCCAGGGGACGGTGCTGGGCACGCCGTACTACATGGCGCCGGAGCAGTGCGACGGCTCGAACGTCGACGCGCGGTCGGACGTGTACGCGCTGGGGGCGACGCTGTTCGAGCTGTTGGCCGGTCGGCCGCCGTTCGACGGCAAGGACGCCATGACGGTGATGTACAAGCATTTCACCGAGGAACCGCCGGCGATCGAGCGGTTTCGGCCCGACGCCTCGGCCGACGTCTCGAAACTGATCCGCCGGCTGCTCGCCAAGAAGCCCGACGACCGACTGCCCGACGCCGAGGCGCTCTTGGACGAAATCGAACGGCTGCTGCGCGGCGACGTGGTGGTCGGCGTGCTGCACCCCCGGCTGCCCGACGAAGACCCGCGCGGCGTGCTGAAGTACGATTTCCGCTGGCCGCTCGCTTCGTCGCCGGCCGCCTTGTGGCCGCTCGTGTCCGACACGGAACGTCTCAATCGCGCCATTGGGCTGCCCGCCGTCAAGTACACCAACCGCAGCGACGAAGAGGGCGTCGTCCACCGCATGGCCGAGGCGAAGACGTCGGCGTTGACGCTGCGGTGGGAAGAGCATCCGTTCGAGTGGATCGAGGGCCGACAGCTTGGGGTGCTGCGGCGGTTCGAGTCGGGGCCGTGGCAGTGGTTCGTCAGCAAGGTCGAGCTGGCGCCGCGGCCGGAAGGCGGCACGGAAGTTCGGCACAGCATTCGGGTGAAGCCGCACGGCCTGTTCGGCCGGCTGGCGGCCAACGTGGAAATCGGCTGGCGGGCGCAGGCGTCGCTGGGGAAGGCGTACCAGGGGTTCGACAAGGTTTTGCAAACGGAGCGGTCGCCGTTCGACGACGCCTACGCCGACGTGCCGAAGTTGACGACCGCCCAGCGCCGCCGGCTGCGACAAGGGAAGGAACGGCTGGCGTCGCGCGGCGTCGACGCCAAGTCGGTCGACCTATTGTGCCGATTCCTGGCGGAAGCGTCGGACCAAGACGTCGGTCGGATTCGGCCGCTGGCGCTCGCCGAGCGATTGAAGGCCGACCCCGGCCCGATGACGTCGGCCTGTCTGCACGCCGCCCGGCTGGGGCTTTTGACGCTGTTGTGGGACATCCTTTGCCCGCTGTGCCGGATTCCGTCGCAGGTGAAGGACGACCTGCGCACGCTGGGGTCGCACGGCGAATGCGAGGCGTGCGACAGCGACTTCGAGCTGGATTTCGCTCGGTCGGTGGAAATGATCTTCCGCGCCGGACCGGAGGTGCGCGACGTCGAGACCCGCACCTTCTGCGCCGGCGGGCCGGGGCACTCGCCGCACGTGGCGGCCCAGATGCGCGTCGCCCCCGACGAACGGCTGGAAATCGACCTGGCGCTGCCGTCGGCGACCTACCTGCTGCGCTGCCCGCAGATGGGGCTGGCGAAACAGTTCCGGGTGGTCGCCGGGGCGTCGGCGAAGCGATGGGCGGTGACGCTGGGGGATTCGTCGCTGGGCGCCGATGACGGCCGGCCCGGCGACGGCGAAGCCCCCGTGATGGCCCCCGGCGCGCAGGCGCTGACGGTGCGGAACGCCTCGAAACACGAACGGCTGGTGAAGATCGAACGGACCTCGCCGCGCAGCGACGCCGTGACGGCCGCCATGGCCGCCGCCCTGCCGGTCTTCCGCGAACTGTTCCCCGACCAAGTCTTCTCGGCGGGGCAGTCGGCGGTGGCGCCCGATATGACCTTCGTGGTGGTCGACGGCGAGGCGGGCGCGCCGCTTTTCCGCCGCTACGGCGAAGAAGCCGGCTTCCAGCGGGTGAAGGAACAACTCACCGTGCTGACGGCGTGCGTCGAGCGCGAAGGCGGCGTGGTGCTGAAGGTGATCGGCGCCGGCATGTTCGCCGTGATGAACGACCCGTTGGGCGGCGTGCGGACGGCCTGCGCGATGGCGGCGGCGACGGCCGAACGGCTCGACGCCGACGTGCTGCCGTTGCGCATCGGCGTCCACCGAGGCGGAGCGGTCGTCGCGAATCTTGGCGAGAAAATGGACTACTTCGGCACCACGGTGGCGGCGGCCGCCCGCATCGCCCAGGCGGCCGGCCCCGACGAGGTTTGGTTCTCCGACGCCGTGCTGGCCCACCCCGGCGCCTACCGCTGGCTGACCTCGCGCTCGACGCCGCTGGCGATCGTCACCGACCCAATCGACGCCCCCGGCGTCGCCGTGCTGCAACGCTGTCCATTCAAGCTGGTGTAACGCGCCGCCCCCGCCCGTTCGCCCTCGAAACCGAACCGGAGCCTCTTTGTTACCGAGGAACAAATGAACTTTTACGCCGCCGCTCCGCCAACCACCGACGGCGGCGCAAAGAGGAAACGGATCGTCGCTCACGCTTCGGACTATGAATGAAACGCCGTCTTACTCTTTCTTAAAGTAATCGGGCGGCAGGAACAACGACCAGACTTCGTTGCTGAGCGGCTGAGCGTGGCCGCCGGCGACCCACAGGCGGTCCTTGAAGACGTACGCCGAGTGCTCGTGGCGTTCCTTCCAAACGGTCGGCGCTTTGAACTCCGTCCAGGTCTTGCCGTCGGCCGAACTCCACACGTCGCCCCAATTGTGCGCCGGCGTGTCGCCGACCTTGTCGGTCCACCCGCCCAGGACCCAAAGCCGATCGCGGTAGACCACCGTCGAGAACCACAACCGCGGCGGCCAGGGGGCGTTCGCCGTGGTGCATTCCCAATTGACGCCGTCGGCCGAGCACCAGACGTCGTTCTTCGCGTGGAAGGTCGGCACGTAGTTTCCGCCCCCCAGCACCCACAGTTTGCCCGCGTAAGAAGCCGCCTGGTGGTACGCCCGCGGACTCCAACCGGCGGTCGGCGTCGCCTGCGTCCAGGTCTTCCCGTCGCGCGAACTCCAGACGTCGTTCTTCAGATCCGAATCGTCGCCGAAGTAGTAGTTTTCGCCGCCGCCTAAGATCCACATCTTACCATCGTGCGCGACCAGGCCGCCGGCCAGCCGGGCGCTCCAGTCGGCGGCGGCGGTCGTCTGCGTCCAGGATTTGCCGTCGGTCGAATTCCACACCTCGCGGCTCGCTTCATGCCCCGGCAGTCGGCCGTTGGTCCAACCGCCCATCAGCCACATCTTATCGTCGTGAACCACCGTCATCGGCAGATCGCTGTGCCTCCACGGCGCTTCCTTTTCAACGAGATCCCACGACCGGCCGTCGGCCGAACTCCAGACGTCGCGCGGGGGGGCGTGGAATGAATCGAACCAGCCGCCGAACAGCCACAGGCGGTCCTTGTAGACGACTTCCCCCTGCGAATCGCGCGGCTGCCAGCCGGCGGCGTCGGTCTCTTTCACCCAGACGGGCGGCGCGTCTTCGAGGGCGACGACGGAATAAGAGGCGGCGGCGGCGCAAAGCAGGCCGACGGCGTAAACCAGACGGTGTGATTGTTTCGGCATGTAAAACCTCGCGGCCGTCGGTGTGGGTCGAGGCAGGATCGGGCGACGGCGTTGATGTTGTATGCGGCGCGAACGGCGGGCGTCGAGGAAATCGGCGCGGCTCTGGAAAGGGGGAATCCACCACTTCTTGAATCGAAAACCGTGAAGCCGCGAAAAACCGTCGAAAATCAGGGCGATCTTACCGATCGCGTCGACTCCGACTCATTCTACCACCACGCATCGCACGAAGAATGGATCGAGTCTGCTTCTTGCTCATGGACGAGGTGTGGTATGCCCCCGACGCGGTCCGTTTTCTGGGCGACGTTGGCGGCGGCGGCCGTGAACTTGGGGACGGCGGGCTTCGCGGCGGCGCGGACGGAAGCGGTCGAACCGGAGGCCGAGTCGGCGATCCTGCAACGGCTTAACGCACTGGAAGCCGAGGTGCAAAGCCTGCGGGCGAAGCCGGTCGTTTCAGAGGAAGTCGCTCCCGTCGAAGCGCCGCCGGCGCCCAAGCTGAAGTACCCCAACGTCACCATCAACGGCGTCTTTCAGGCCGACGCCGCCGTCTTCAATCAAGACGGTGGCAGTAAAGCGTTGACCGCCGACCCGACCGTCAGCGACGGACCGATTCAGAACGGCGCCAGCTTCCGGCGCGCCCGACTTTCGGCGCGCGGTTCGGTCGCCGAGAAGACCAACTACTTCATTCAGATGGATTTCGCGTTCTTCGGTC
>JBOFFD010001241.1:0-1676 GCA_051648425.1 Planctomycetia bacterium | reverse complement strand
CGCGGTCGGCGCGGTCGGCGGCGATCCAGGCGGGAAGGTCGCGGGGGGGGAAGTCGTCGGGGGGGGTCAAGAGCCGCGGTTCATCATGAGGCCGATGCCGATGCCGACGGCGGCGAGAATCAAGAAGCCGAGGGCGTAGAGGGCGATCGACAGGGGCGAGGTGCGCGGGACTTCGTCGCCGAATTGCGGGTCGCTGCCGCGGAGGTTGGCCAGCGGCGGGATGTTCGGCAGCCGACCGCTCTTGCCGCCGCCGTCGCGCAGGCGGGTGCCGCTTTGACCGGGAGTGGGCAGGGTCAAACCGCCGGCCCGCGCCAGGCTGGACGGGGTGCTGTCGACGAACTCGGGCTGTCGTCCCTCCAGGGGCCGGACGAGGTTGCGGAACGGTTCCAGTTCGCGCAGCGGCAGGAAGGGGCCGGCCTTTTCGAGGGAGGCGCAGGCGTCGAGGCCGATCCGTCCGCGGCGGATTTGCTGGGAAATGGCGGCGACGCGGCCTTTCACCTTCTGCTTCTGGCCGCCGACGTCGGTGAAGACGACGTACCAGTACGGCCCTTCCGCGGCCTCTTCGGCGAGGTTGCGACTGGAAGCCGATCCCGTCGACGACCCCGACGAGCTGGGAGACGCCAGGATCACGGACGACGGGCCGACCGACGCCCGTTCCGGCGAAGTCTTGGCGGGGGCCTGTTGCGTCGCCGCTTGCTGTGCGGCTTGCTGCGCGGCTTGGTGTGCGGCTTGTTGAGCGGCTTGGTGCGCGGCTTGTTGCTGAATCGCGGCCAACGCGGCGGCTTGGATGGCGACCGGGACCGGCCCCGAGTTGGGAGGTTCGCTCTTGCCGTTCAGCAGTTCGACGAAGGCCCGGCAGCTCTCGGGACGGAGGTCGGGGTCGGGGTCCATGGCGAAGCGGACGGCCGCGATGGTCGAGGGCGACAGCGTCGGATTGAGTTCCTCCACGGGAACGTAGTCGTTGGAGCTCTTCTTCATGAAGGTGTCGAGCGGACTGGCGCCGCGGAACGGCAGTTCGCCGGTGAGCATCATGTAGAGGGTGGCGCCGAGCGAGTAGACGTCGCAGCGGGCGTCGGCATTCTTGGCGTTGCGGAACTGCTCCGGGGCCATGAAATGGGGGGTGCCCAGGCCGCGGCCGGTCTTCGTCAGGTTGAGGTCGGCGTTGAGTTCCTTCGCCAAACCCATGTCGGCCAATTTCACCTGACGGTCGCGGGTGATGAGGATGTTGTCGGGTTTGACGTCGCGGTGGACGAGGCCCTCGTTGTGGGCCTTATGCAGGGCGCGGGCGACGGACATGATGATGTGGTTGGCTTCTTTTTCAAACAGCCGGCCGGTGCGTTTGAGCCGGTCGCCCACCGATTCACCGTCGATGAGTTCCATGGCGAAGAAGTGGTGGCCGCGGTCTTCGCCGACGTCGAGGGCGCGAACGAGGTTCGGATGGTCGAGGCGCATCGCCAGACGGGCTTCTTGATAGAAGCGTTTGAGCTGCACCTCGTTATGGGTGAGATGGGAGGCCAGCACCTTGACGGCGCAGAGGTCGCCGGCGGGCGATTTCGCCTTGTAGACGCTTCCCATGCCGCCTTTGCCGATCAACCCCAGCAGTTCATAACCGCCGATGATTCTCGGAAAGTCGTCCGGGTTGCTGACGCTGCCCACGGCGGCCTACCCTCACGAAT
>JBOFFD010001240.1:0-6671 GCA_051648425.1 Planctomycetia bacterium | reverse complement strand
TCGCCGGGTCGATTTCGGCGGCTTCCCGGTAGTAGGAAATGGCCTGTTCATAGTTAGGCGCCCGGTAAGCTTGGTCGCCCAGCTTGCCGACGGCGGCGGCGTAGTTCTCCGCGATCGTCGCTTTCAGATCGGGGTTGAGGGTGATTGCTTTCTTCCAGCTCGACGCCGCCTCCATCCAATGGCCGTTGTCGAAATCGCTCGCCGCCTGCTTCGCCGCGTCGTCGGCCGAAGTGTTCGTCAGCGGGACGCCCTTGGCGACGCCTTTCGGAACCGACCGACCGCTCGGCGCGAGCACTGTCGACTTTCCCTCTTCCAACGCCTTCGCGACCACCTCCGCCGCGACCGCCGCCAGCTCCGCCGCCGCCGCGGTTTGTCGGGCCGCCGTCGCCGTCTGCTCGGCCGCCTCCGCAGCCGCCGTCGCGGCGATCGCTTCCTGTTTCGCCTTCTCGGCGATCTCCTTCGCCTCGCGGGCGACGGCCTTCGCAGACTCGACGGCCGCCCGCACCCGCTCAACGCTGCTCCGTACCGGTTTCACCGGGTCGGCGCAGACCGTCGAAAGCGCCACGAAAAAGACCGAAAATACGGCCGTCGGCCGACCCGCCGCAAATCGCTCCGCGCGGAATGATGAATGGAACAACGGTCCGCTCCCCTGGAAAAGTGGCTTGATTTCCTCGCCAAGGCGTCCCCAACCACTGATGATTCCTTATCCGCCTCTCGCCCCGCAAGTGGACGTCGAGAATCTGACGAACGACGCATGATCCTCTTGACGACCCCGCAAAAACGACCTATACTGTCATTACTTCGCCGGCCGAAGTTTTCCATTCTCGAATCATTCGGCAGGGGATTCACCATGAACGCGCTGGATCGAAAAGCCGCCGATCTGCACGATTTGGTGGAGGACGTCGTCAACCAGTTCAAGTTCGTCGACTCCGCCATCGCCTCGGCCCCGTTCGTCGACCTGAACCTTCAAGAGCTGCGGGTGGTCGAAGTAATCGGCCGGCAGGGGCCGCGCATGATGCGCGAACTGGCCGAATCGTTGGCGGTGGCGGTCAACTCGGCGACCGGCATCGTCGATGGGCTTGAAACCAAAGGACTTGTGCGCCGGCTTCGCTCCGCCGAAGACCGCCGGGTGGTGCGCGTGGAACTGGCCGACGCCGGCCGCGCCGCCTACCAGGCGTCGGTCGACGTCCATTTCCGTTTCCTGCGCGCCATGCTTCACGAACTGACCGACGAGGAACAAGATATCTTCATGGTGTTGTTTCGTAAGATCGCCCGCGGCGGAAGGTCGCAGGTCCAAAAAATGGCGGCGCCCGCTTGACGCTTCGTCCGTCCTTTTCCCCCTTCTTAGTTCGCCGTGCGAACTATTCCACCTATGAACGATACGGATTCGGCCGATAACTGATTCACCGGCGCCCGCCTTCGGCGCCGCCGGTCCGCAAGGGAGACAGTATGGGAACGGCGTCCTTGACTCACCGCCCGGCCGATGGCGTCCATCCCGCCGACCCCCCGGCCGCCGCCGCTCGGCCGGTCGTCCACCAGCCCCCCCGCGGGCCGTCCCTCTGGTCGCGGCTGGCGACCCTCGCCGTCGTCGCCGCCGCTTTCACCGGCGGTTGGTACTTCGGCGTCGGTTCCGTGGACGAGCGCGAAGCGCTACCCCCGGAAACCGCCGACGTCCGCCCCGTCGACGCCGTGGTCGTCACCACCGCCCCGGTGTCGCGCCGTTCGATCCAGCGTGCCGTCGAGGCCGTCGGTACCTTGCACGGCTACGAGGAAGTGACGCTGTCGGCGAAGATGAACGGCAACGTCTCCAAAATCCATCATCAGGTCGCGTCGCGGGTCGCTCCGGGCGACGTCTTACTTGAAATCGACCCCACCGACTACGAACTGTCGCTGCGTCAGAGCGAAGCCGCGCTGCAGGTCGAATTGGCGAAACTGGGGCTGCAACGGCCGCCCGGTCCGGAATTCGATCTGAAAAAAATCCCCGCCGTCGTTCAGACGCAGGTGAAGCGAGACCGGACCGCGTCGAAGCTGGAACGCACTCGCAAACTGACCGCCACCCGCGCCGCGTCGACCGAAGAACTCGACGACGCCGTCAGCGACAACCAAATCGCCGAGGCGGAGTACGCCGACCGAGTGTTGGAAGCGCAAAGTTCGCTGGCGACCATCCAGTCGAAACTCGCCGAGCAGGCGGTGCTGCGGCGCCATCTGCACGACGCCTCGATCCGGGCGCCCACCCCCAGCGTGAAGGTCCCCGGAGCCGACGGCGTGACGTACGTCGTCACCAAACGCTCGATCGCCGACGGCACCTTTCTTCAGCCGGGCGACGAGGTCTTCCGTCTGGCGATCGACGGCACGCTCAAGCTGTTGGCGCCCGTACCGGAGCGCTACGGCCGCGAAATCGCCGTCGGTCGGACCGTCGAACTGGTCACGATGAGTTCGACGAAGAAGTACGCCGGCACGGTCGCGCGGATCAATCCCGCCGTCGAACCGACGACGCGCACCATCGACGTCGAAATCGACGTGCCGAACCTCGAAGGCGAACTGAAACCGGGCGGCTTCGCCAAGGCCGCGATTCAGATCCGCGGCAACAACGACGCGGCCGCCGTGCCGCTGGCCGCGTTGGTGAATTTCGCCGGCGTCGAAAAGATCTTCCTTGTCGAAAACGGCCGGGCGAAGGAAGTCGCCGTCGACGTCGGCGTACAGAATCCCGAATGGATCGAGATCGTCGCGCCGTCGCTGCCGCC
This sequence comes from Planctomycetia bacterium, assembly GCA_051648425.1. Lineage (GTDB taxonomy): Bacteria > Planctomycetota > Planctomycetia > Kolteriales > Kolteriaceae > JBOFFD01. The sequence goes on along the minus strand of JBOFFD010001240.1, from coordinate 3,927 downwards.
GGGCGCGCTGGTCGTCACCAGCGGCCAGACGCTGCTGGCCGACGGCGTGGAAGTGGCGGTCCGACCACCGGCCGCCGCGCCCGCCGTCGCAGGCACGGACGCGGATCTCGCCGTTGGTCCCGAGGAAAGGAAGCCGCGTTGACCATTTCCGACGTCTGCATTCACCGGCCGGTCTTCACCTGGGTGCTAGCCGCCATCCCCGTCGTCTTAGGGTTGGTGTCTTACACCGAAATGGGCGTCGACCTCTTCCCCAAGGTCGACTTCCCGATCGTGTCGGTGACGACGGCGCTGCCGGGCGCCGGCGCCGAGGAGATCGAAACCACCGTCATCAAGCCGCTGGAAGAGGCGATCAATCAGATCGCCGGCGTCGACGAACTAAGATCCACCGCCCGCGAGGGGTTCGCCACCGTCGTCGTGCAGTTCGTCCTGCAGAAGAACGGCGACGTCGGCGCCCAGGAAGTGCGCGACAAGGTTTCGTCGATTTTGAATCAACTTCCAGAAGACGTCAAAACGCCGATCGTTCAGAAGTTCGACCTCGACGCCGCCCCCATCTTGACGATCGGCGTCTCCGGCCGCCGCGACGCCCGCGAAGTGACCGAGATCGCCAAGCGTCGCATTCAAGAAGAATTGCAGACCGTTCCCGGCGTCGGCAGCGTCTTTCTCGCCGGCGGCCGCAGTCGGGCCGTCAACGTGGTGATCGACGCCGACCGACTGGCGTCTTACGAACTGTCGGTCGAAGACGTGCGCTTGGCGTTGGTGCGGCAGAACCTGGAGATTCCCGGCGGCATCGTTCAACAGGGGACGCGCGAACTAGTCTTGCGCACCCTCGGCCGACTGAAATCCCCCGACGAATTCGACGCCGTCATCGTCGCCTACCGCAAAGGCTTCCCGATCCGCGTTCGCGACGTCGGCCGGGCCGAAGACTCCTTTGAAGAGCCGCGCGGCCTCAGCCGTCTCGACGGCCGCAACGCCGTCAGTCTGTTCATTCAGAAGCAGTCCGGCTCGAACACCGTCCACATCGCCGACATGGTTCAGAAGCGCCTCGCGAAAATCGCCAAGACGCTGCCGCCCGACGTCGAGATCGAAACGATCCAGGACCAGTCGCGCTTCATCCGCGAGTCGATGGACGAGGTGAAGTTTCACCTGTTGCTGGCGGCGGGACTCGTTTCCGCCACGATCTTACTTTTCATCCGCGACTGGCGCACCACCCTCATCGCCACCGCCGCCATCCCCACCTCCATCATCCCCACCTTCCTTTTCATGTATTACATGGGCTTCACGCTCAACAACATCACGATGCTCGGTCTGATCCTCGCGGTGGGAATCGTCATCGACGACGCGGTGGTGGTGCATGAAAACATCTTCCGTCACATGGAGGAAGGCGGGCTGGACGCGATGACGGCGTCGCGGATCGGCACCAGCGAAATCGCGTTGGCGGTGGCGGCCACCAGTCTTTCGCTGGTCGTCATCTTCGTGCCGGTGGCGTTCATGGGCGGCCTCGTCGGCCGATTCTTCAGCAGCTTCGGTCTTACCGTGGCGTTCGCGGTGCTCATGAGTTTGTTCGTCTCGTTCACGTTGACGCCGATGCTGTGCTCGCGCTTTCTGAAACTCGATCCGTCGGAATCCGGTCATGGCAAATCGAAGTCGGGATGGATCTACCAAGCGACCGACGTCGGCTACGGTTACGCTCTGCGATGGGCGATGCGGCATCGGTTCCTAACGATGACGGCGTGCGTGCTGGTGGTGTTTTCGACCGTCCCCATCGGCATGAACCTGGGGGCGAACCTCGTGCCGCGCGACGACCAAAGTGAATTTCAGATCACCTACAGCACGCCGGAAGACTATTCCCTGGAGCGTACCGACCAGGTGGTGACGGAAATCGAACGACGGATCGCCGCGATGCCTGGGGTGAGACACCATTTCACCGTCATCGGCGAAAGCAACGGCAGCGGCGGCAAGGGACAAGGGGACGTCACCCGCGGCTCGATCTACTTCCGCATCAAGGAACTGGAGGAACGGCGGTACAGCCAGTTCGATCTGATGGCGCGGGCGCGCGTGATTTTGAAAGACTACCCCGACCTAAGAACCGCGGTGTCGGACGTGTCGGCGATCGGCGCCGGCCCCGGCGGCGACAACCGGCCGTTTCAGATCAGCATCCAGGGGCCGGACCTCGACAAACTCGTCGGCTATGCGGATGAACTGAAAGCGCGGTTGAAGACGGTGCCGGGATTGGTCGACGTCGACTCGACGCTGTCGCTGCGCAAGCCGGAGGTTCACGTCGCCATCGACCGCGACCGGGCCGGCGATCTTGGAATTCCGGTCGAAACCATCGCCAACAGCCTTAACATCCTAGTGGGCGGTCAGATCGTATCGCGGTTCAAGGAAGGGACCGAGATGTACGACGTGTGGCTGCGCGCCGACAAACCGTTCCGCGCCAATCCGCAGACGTTGGAGAATCTGACGGTGCCGTCGACGACCGCCGGCCAGGTGCGGCTGGCGAGCGTGGCCACGTTGACCGAAGCCCGCGGCCCGAGTCAGATCGACCGCATGCACCGGCGGCGCACCGTCACGCTGCTGGCGAACACCGAGAACATCTCACTCAATGAAGCGGTGCAGAAGGCCCGCGAATTCGTGACCGCCCTGCAGATGCCGCCGGAGTACGAAGTCAGTTTCGACGGCGACGCCGAGATCCTGGGCGAAGCGGCGTATTACTTCACGATGGCGCTCGGTCTTAGCGTGCTGTTCATGTATCTGATTTTGGCGGCGCAGTTCGAGAGCTGGCTGCACCCGATCAGCATCTTGGCGGCGCTGCCGGTGACGATTCCGTTCGGCCTGTTGTCGCTGCTGCTCTTTCGCACGCCGATGGACTTATACGCCATGTTCGGCTTGTTCATGCTGATCGGCATCGTGAAGAAGAACGGCATCCTGCAAATCGACAAGACGAACGAACTGCGACGCGCCGGCATGGAGCGCGACGCCGCGATCTTGGAAGCGAACCACACCCGCCTGCGGCCGATCTTAATGACCACCGTGATGCTCGTCGCGGCGATGACGCCGATCGCCTTGGGCCAAGGGCGGGGCGCCGGCGCCCGCGCCAGCATGGCGAAGGTCATCATCGGCGGCCAGATGTTCAGTCTGCTCTTAGCCTTGCTGGTGACGCCGGTGGTCTACTCGCTCATCGACGACGTCGGCCGGTTCTTCGGCCGATTGCGCCGCCGTCCTCCTATGCCGGCGGAGAAAACCGAAGTCGTCCTCACGGCGGCGGTCACTGTTCCATAAAGTCGCTGGCGAAGACGAAATCGTCTCAATAAAGGTCCATCGGCATGCCGTGATTGTCGGCGCTGGCTTGGGCTTTGGCGATGAAGCGGACGATCTCGGTGGTGGTTTCAGGGGGGACGGCCGGCTTGCCGGTCTTGAAGGTGGCGATGGCGTCGTCGACGAGTTTGCCGTAGAGGCCGCCGGTCGAGCAGGCGACGTTCGTGGCGGCGCCGTCGACGAAGGTGGTGAAACCGTAGCTCGACTTCGGCCGATGGCCGCGCACCGTTCCGATGCGGCCGTCCTTCCAATGGCCGGTGACGACGTCGGCCTGCTCGCTCTGCACGCAACTGACCCACTGGCAACCCGGTCCCATGACGGTGAACAGGATTTCGACGGCGTGGATGCCGTAGTGGAACAGGCCGGGGTTCTTTTCATCAGTCGGGGCGGGGCCGTAGGCGACGCAGCCCAGCGTCGGCGCCTTGGCGGCCGGCGACGCGGCGAACGCGACCAGTTCGGGGGCGTAGCGCAGCGACGAACTGCTGAACACCGGCACGCCGGCCTTGGCGGCCAGTTCAAAGATGGCGTCGGCGTCTTCGATGCTGCACGCGAACGGCTTGTCGATGAAGAGCGGCAGCTTTTCCTTGAGGAAGAACTTGGCGCGGCCCAGGT
>JBOFFD010001239.1:0-3418 GCA_051648425.1 Planctomycetia bacterium | reverse complement strand
CGGCTAACAAAGACTCACTGGCATGGACCGGGGATTCGCCTACTTCCTGCGGCACACTCGGGCTTCCTCGCCTCGCGCGGCGGGCTATGAATCGGCGCGCTCGACGAACATCCATGCCGACGTAATATATCCGTCAGTCGTAGTCGTACCAGCAGCCCGGGTAGGCGGGGGTGATGTGCGCTCGGCCGGCGGCGGCGAGTTCGGCCAGGACGGCGTCCTGCGTCGCCGCTTTGATGTGGACGACCAGCGTCGGCACCCGCCGGCCCAGCTTTTCCAGCTCGGCGAACAGCATTTTCGGCGTCAAGTGGCCCGACGCCTTCGCCAGCCACTCCAGGCTGTTCGGGAACGCCGCCTCCAGCACCACCGCCCGCAGGTCGGTTCGGGCGCGGGCGGCTTCCCAGATGCGCTCCGTCGGGCCGGTGTCGGCCACCAGGGCCAGCGTGCCGGCGGCGTCGCGCAGCAGGAAGCCCAGCGTCGGTATCGTGTGGTCGACCGCGATCGGCGTCACCTCGACGCCTTCGATAGTGAACGGCACCTCGGCTTCGATGGTCTTCAGCCGCAGGAACTTCGCCACGCCCTTCTCCGTAAGGCCGATGAAGTCGGGCCAGAGGCGGTCGTTGAACAGGTCGCGGCGGAGGGTTTCGATCGTTTCAGTGGAGGCGTAGACCGTCACCGGAGGTTCGTCGGCCTTCGGGTTGAAGATGTTTTCGAGAAAGATCGGCAGCGAGGCGAGGTGGTCGAGGTGGGGGTGGGACAGCAGCAGGTGGCGGACGCCGCGCTGCACCGAAAGGTCGTAGGTGAAGCCCAGGCTGCCGGCGTCGACCGCGATGGAGTCGTTGACGAGGTAAGACGTGAGGTACTGGCCGGTGGTGGAACGATCGCCCGGGACGGCGGCGAGGGCGTCGGCCGCGAAGGGACGGGCCGAGGAAGGAAGCAGACAGACCTTCACTCGGAACGCCTCCCCGGCCGATGTCGGCCGGTCTTCGAGGATCATGCCGCCCATCGGGGGGAGGCCGGCCCGCGGGCCGAGCGCCGCGCCCGGCGCGGGAGGTCGGCGACGGCCGACTTGAAAGTCACTTTAGGCGAACGACGCCGGCTCCGCTAGACCCGCGCGGCAGCGATCCGTCGAACCGGCTCCCGTTTGCAGCGGTTCCACCCAATGCGCGGCCGGTACCTACCGCCGGCGTCGGCCGCCGACGTCGGATTAGACCTTGCCCGCCTCCGGCACGACGTACGGCTTGCGGTATTCGCGGGTGAGCATCGCGTTGGCGCGGCTGTCGTCGACGAACGTCTCGCTCTTCGGGTCGAAGGCGAGCCGGGCGCCGATCCGCACCGGCGTTTTATCGAGGTCGACGCCGTTCTTCGCCAGGTGGGCCTTCGTCCGCTCCAGCGTTTCCAGGGCGACGTCGTCGCCCGCCAGCCGTTCGACGCCCGCCGTCCAGGCGCCGGCTTCGCCCAGCCGGTACGAGATGTTGCCGAGGTGACACATCGCGCTCGAAAGGTGCCCTTCTTCAATGTCGGCGAAGAGCGATTCCCGCTTCCGCGACTTGACGGCGTCAAGGAAGTTGCCGAAGTGGTCGCCGCCGCCGTTGAACTGCTTGACGAGCTTGCCGTTCTTGTCGAACGCGGTCGCTTCGGTGTAGCTGGTGACGACGAGGTAGCCGTTCGCGCAGTCGACGATGACGCCGACGCCGACGCCGGCGCCGCGATAGGTTTCGGTCGGCAGGCCGCGCACCTCGAAGACGAGCTGTTTGTCGCCGTACTTCAGGAACGTCAGTTCGGTGTTCGGCGTCTCGCCGTCGTCGACGTAGCCGAATCGACCGCCGATCGTCGTCACTTCCTCCGGCAGCCGATCGACGCCGAGCGCCCAGCGGGCGATGTCCATCTGGTGGATGCCTTGGTTGCCCAGGTCGCCGTTGCCGTAGTCCCAAACCCAGTGCCAGTCGTAGTGCAGCTTCTCCCGTTGCACGGGTTTGATCTCGGCCGGTCCGCTCCAGACGTCGTAGTCGAGGTGCTTGGGAACGGCCGTCGCCTTGGCGACCTTGCCGATCGACTTGCGCGGCTTGTAGCAGGTGCCGCGGGCGATTTCGATTTCGCCCAGCTCGCCGGCCCGCAGGAACTTCATCGCGTCGTGCAGACCCTTGCTGGCGCGGCTCTGCGTTCCGGTCTGACAGATTCGGTCGTACTTGCGGGCCGCCTCGACGATCCGCCGGCCTTCCGAAACGTTGTGGCTGACCGGCTTCTCGACGTACACGTCTTTGCCCGCCTGCATCGCCCAGATCGACGCCAGCGCGTGCCAGTGGTTCGGCGTCGCGATCGACACCGCGTCGATCGACTTGTCGTCCATCACCTCGCGGGGGTCGGCGACCCACAGCGGCGCCTTGCCGGTCGCCTTCTCGATCTCGGCGACGCGCTGCCGGCCGACCTGTTCGTCGGGGTCGCAGATCACCGCGATCTCGGCGTCGTTGCGTTTGACATAGGCTTCGATGTGTTGGTTGCCGCGGCCTTTGACGCCCAGAACCGCCACGCGCAGGCGGTCGCCGGCCGGCGCCGAGCCGCCGGCGGGCTTGGCGGCCTTCTTCTTCTTCGATTCGTCGGCGGCGGTCGCATCGGACCGGGCGGCCAAGGCCGTCGCGGCGGCCAGCAACGACGCTTCAAGAAACTCACGACGAGAGGCGGCGGTGGTTTTGCGCATCGGCGACGAGACTCCTGGCTGGTTTAGGGGAGTAGTTTTCGGGTGAAAGCGAGGGGTCTTGTTTCGGCGCGTCGTTCTAAGTCGACGGGAAGCGCCTTGCTTTCTTCGTTGGGGCGGCAAAATCGAACGTAGGGTGGACCTCCTGGTCCGCCCGTGTTGGAGCGATGGGGTGAAACGCCGTTTCGATACTGGTCGGCCGACCGCCCCGATGCGGAACTCGGGCGGACCGGGAGGTCCACCCTAAGAGAAGCGTGGGCGGACCAGGAGGTCCGCTCTACGTTTCGATCCTACGTCCCGACACTTACGTGGCGGGGTCTTCGCCGTTGACCCACGGGCCTTCCAGTTTCTGGTAGTCCGGCGGGTACAGCAGGCTGCCGGTGTCGCCGGCCTTCCAGCCCATCACGTGCTCGGGCTTGCCGCGGTCGTGGCTGCGCTTCTCCCACTTCTTCGCCCACGAGGCGTCGGCGGTGGAAACCTTGCGGCTTTCCTTGTCGAAGAACATCGCGCTGCCGTCGCGGTAGCTTTGCACGCCCATGTTGATGAGCGTGAAGGCGGCCGCCCCCAGGTCCGGCGGGTTGTTCGTTTTCGGGTTGCGGTCGCGCACGCAGGCGATGAAGTTCTCCCAGTGCGCCCGCGTCTGGCCGTCGCGCTTCAGGTCCGGCATGTTCGGCACGGCGATGAACTCTTCGCCCTTGGCGGTCGCCTTCTCGGCCGAGTTCGTCG
>JBOFFD010001238.1:0-3445 GCA_051648425.1 Planctomycetia bacterium | reverse complement strand
CACGGCATCGGCGCCGGCGACGTCGACGGCGACGGCAAGATGGACGTCTTGGAAGTCGGCGGCTGGTGGAAACAACCGGCCAAGGCCGAGCCGGGCAAGTTCTGGACGAAGTACGACTTCAAGTTCGGCAACGGCGGCGCCCAAATGTACGCCTACGACGTCGACGCCGACGGCCTCAACGACGTCGTCACCTCGATCTCCGGCCACGGCTACGGCTTGGCCTGGTTCAAGCAGGTGAAAGACAAAGACGGCAACATCTCGTTCAAGCAGAACCTCGTCATCAACGAAAAGCCCGAGGAAAGCCCCTACGGCGTCGCGTTCTCGCAACTTCACGCGGTGGAAATGGCCGACTTCGACGGCGACGGCCTGCTCGACGTCCTCACCGGCAAACGCCACTACGCCCACGGCAGCAAGGGCGACCCCGAACCGCTGGCCGCCCCGGTGCTGTACTGGTTCAAACTGGTGCGCGACGAAAACGGCGCCTCGTTCATTCCGCATAAGATCGACGACGATTCCGGCGTCGGCACACAGGTGACCGTCGGCGATTTGAACGGCGACAAGCGCCCGGACGTGATCGTCGGTTGCAAGCGCGGGCAGTTCGTCTTCCTGCAGGAAGCGAAACCGGCCACCGAAGAAGAATGGAAGGCCGCCCAGCCGAAACGCACCACCGCGTCGCGCTGACCGTTCTTCCATCCGCAAAGTCCACCGCTCCGTACGCGAAAATCAATGCTACGCTCGGTTATCCGCCGAATTGCGGGTTGACCTTCGGGACGACCGCTTCGGTCTCCTTCAAGAAGGCGTCGATTTTCGCGTTCAATTCCTTCACCCGATCCGGCTCGTCCGCGGCGCGGTTCTTCGTCTCGCCGACGTCGTCCTTCAGATTGTAAAGTTCGAGCCGGTCGGACCCATCGTCGTTCTTGGCGTAGAAGCGGATCAGCTTCCAGTCGCCTTGGCGAACCCATGTCGCCGGGAAGAAGCCGGGAATGTTCTTCTCCGGTCCTTCGCCGCCGTGGGGGAAGTGGACGAACACCGTTTCCCGCACCGCCTTCCCGCCGAGGACGGCCGGCGTCTGATTCAGTCCGTCCACCTTCGGCGCGGTCTTTGGTTCGACGCCGGTCATCGCCAACAGCGTCGGGAACCAGTCGACGCTGCTGAACAGACGATCGCTGTCGCCGGCCTTCGCCTTGCCCGGCCAGCAGACGAGGCACGGCACCCGCGAGCCGCCCTCGTAGTTCGACGCCTTGCCGCTGCGGAGCGGGGCGTTGCTGGTGGCCGGGACGTCTTCGTACCCCTTCGGCACGGTCGCTTTCGGCGGGAACGCCCAGCCGCCGTTGTCCGAGGTGAACACGATGATGGTGTCGTCCGCCGCGTCGAGGGCGTCGAGCAGTTTGCCGACCGCGTCGTCCATCTTCTTAATCATCGCCGCGTACAGCGGATTCCGCTGGCCGGCCTTCGGGTCGGCGGTTTTTGCGAACTGCTCGATCAACGCTTCGTCGCCGTTCCATGGACTGTGGACCGAGTACATCCAAAAGTTGATGAAGAACGGCTTCCCCTTTTGGTCGGCGATGTACTCCGCGGCGCGGTCGGCCATCCACCCGTCGATATGTTCGCCGTCTTTTCCTTTGTACTTCGCGTCGGCGATGAACTTCCACGGCGCGAAATAACCGCCGCCCGGCCCGGGCGCCCGCGGCGTGTGCGGAACATCCACGTCGAAGCCCTGGTCCTTCGGTTCGTACCCGACGCCATGGCCGAGGTGCCACTTGCCGAAGTGGGCGGTGGCGTATCCCGCCTCCTTGAAAAGTTCCGCCAGCGTGACGTACTCGCCTTTCAGACGGGTGAGGCTGTCGGCGTTGAGCACCCGCTGTTTCGCACCACTGGCGGCCAGCCGTTTCTCCAACTGCACCGGCTGCACATGACACGCCGGTGCAGTGATGCCGGTGCGGGCCGGATAGAGGCCGGTGAGCAGGCTCGACCGCGTGGGCGAGCAAAGCGGGCTGGCGGCGTAGTAGTTCGTGAACCGAACCGAGCGCTCGGCCAACCGCTTCAAATGGGGGGTGTCGTGGTACCTGCTGCCATAAGGCGAGAGGTCCGCCCAGCCGAGGTCGTCGGCAAGGATGAACACCACGTTCGGCTTCTTCACCGGCTGGGCGGTCCACCCGGCGAGGGGGCAGACCAGCAGCGCGCAGAGTGCGGACAGGATTCGCATCGATTCAGTCCTTGAATGTCGACGACTCTGACGATTGGATTAGGCCGTGTCGACTGATGCTGGGTCGTCTTATCAAGTTACGCAAACATGACGGCGATGGACGCAACGGTCGATTCCAGCGTCAGGGGCTGGCCGAACGAGGAACGCTCAGCCACTCGAAGTCGTCGTTCCGCGCGACGGCCGCGATTCGTCCCTAGATGCCGCGGAGTTTGGTCGCCTCGGCGACGCGCTCGACGGCCAGGACGAAGGCGGCTTGTCGCAGCGACGTGTTGTGTTTTTCGGCCTGGTGACGGACGGCGTCGAACGCTTGCACCATGGTCGTTTCGAGTCGGCGGTTCACTTCGTCCAAATCCCATCGGAACTGTTGCAGGTTCTGCACCCACTCGAAGTAGCTCACCGTCACGCCGCCGGCGTTGGCGAGAATGTCGGGAATGACTTCGACCCCCCGCTCGCCGAGCGCGATGTCGGCCGAGGCCGTCGTTGGGGCGTTGGCCGCTTCGACGACGAGCGACGCTTTGATTCGGTCGCAGTTGGCTTCCGTAATGACCCGTTCCAGCGCCGCCGGGATGAGGACGTCGCAGTCGAGCGCGAACAGTTCGTCGTTGGTGACGGGGTCGCAGTTCTTCAGATTGACGAGGCTGCGCTCGCGGGCCTGCAACGCGAGGGCGGCTTCAATGTCTAGGCCGTTCGGGTTGTACTTGCCGCCGCCGACGTCGCTAATTGCGACGATGATCGCGCCCATTTCGGCGAGGAATTTGGCGGCGTGCGAACCGACGTTGCCGAACCCTTGCAGGACCACCCGCTTGCCCGAAAGCGAACCGCCCTTGCGGCCCACCGCCTCGCGGGTGACGATCGCCACGCCGCGTCCGGTGGCTTCGGTCCGCCCCAGACTGCCGCCCAGCGTCACCGGTTTGCCGGTGACGATCCCCGGCGTGTAGCCGTGCCGGCGGGAGTATTCGTCCATCATCCACGCCATGATCTGCGGATTCGTGTTTACGTCCGGAGCGGGGATGTCTTCGTAGACGCCGATGATCGGGCGAATGACGTCGAGGAACCGACGGGTCAGCCGTTCGAGCTCGAGGTTCGACAACTGCTTGGGGTCGACGGCGATGCCGCCCTTGGCGCCGCCGAACGGAATGTTGACGAGGGCGGTCTTCCAGGTCATGAGCGAAGCGAGCGCCTGCACTTCGTCTTGGTCGACCGTCGGGTGGTAACGCAGACCGCCCTTGTACGGGCCGC
>JBOFFD010001237.1:0-1536 GCA_051648425.1 Planctomycetia bacterium | reverse complement strand
GGCACTGCCGCTGACGGCCGTTGGACAGGCCAGTGGCGGCGTGGCATGCCCAGCACAACCAGCCGACAAGATGTCGTTCGTAGTCTTCCAGGTCCATGAGAACAGCCTATCGGCTGCCCTAGAAAATCCCTAATCACCTAAATCTAACGCGCCCCTGCTTCGGCGGGGGTTATTCTTTGGTCGACGCCAGCACTTCGGCCAGGTGGATCGTTTTCGGTTTATGGCCGCGCTTTTCCAACATGCCGCCGACGTGCATGAGGCAGGAGGAATCGGCGGAAATCACCCAGTCGGCGCCGCTTTCGACAATGCCGTTCACCTTCACCTCGCCCATCGCGGTCGAAATGTCGGCCATCTTCACCGCGAACGTACCGCCGAAGCCGCAGCACTCGCGGGCGTTCGGCATCGGCCGCAGCTCCAACCCCTTCACGTTCTTCAGCAGCGTCTCGGCTTCGTTCGTCGCGCCCAGTTCCCGCAGCGAATGGCACGACGGATGGAACACGGCCGTTCCGGGGAACGACGCCCCCAGATCGGTCACGCCGAGCTTGTGGACTAGGAACTGCGACAGTTCCCAACTGATTTCCCCCAGCGCGTGGCCGTCGGCTTCACACGGCCCGTCTTTGAGAAGGGTGGGGTAGAAGACCTTCTGCATCGCGGTGCAACTGCCCGACGGACAAACGACGGCGTCCGGCTCGGCGTCAATGAAAATCCGCGTCTGGCGGGCGGCCAGTTCCGCGGCTTCCTTCCAGTAGCCGGTGTTGAAGGCCGGCTGGCCGCAGCAAGTTTGGTCGGCCGGGTAGACGACTTCATGGCCCAAGCGCCGAAGGATTCGCACGGTCGCTTGTCCAACCGACGGCAGCACTTGGTCGACATAACACGGGATGAAGACGGCGATGCGCATGACGCCTGGGGATGCCTTTCGTTGGCGGTAAGAGCGGCAGGGGGACCGACTGGTCCGACGCCTCGGAAAAATCGTATGGAACCGCCGACTCGAAGAAACCGGCCGACCGCCACCGGCGATTTTCCGTTGCGGGCCGAAGTCCGCGCGTGATAATCAAACTGGGGGCGAAGCAGTCGGCTTCCATCCTCTTGGGGCGAAAAGCCGTGCCGACCGAACGAGCCGTGAAACCACCCCGTCGCCGAAACAGGGCGGCGTCGTTCGACAAGACCTTCTGCGAGTTCTTCGCGGGGATCGGCCTGGTGGGTGAAGGGTTGGCCCCCGGCGGCTGGCGCTGCGTCTACGCCAACGACCTCGATCCGAAAAAACTGGCGTTGTACGTCGCCCGCCACGGCGCGGCGGGTCCGTACCATCTTGGCGACGTCTTCGACACCCCCGCCGTCGTCGAGAAGATTCCCGGCCGGCCGCTGTTGGCCACCGCGTCGTTCCCTTGCACCGACCTGTCCCTCGCCGGCGGCTACCGCGGCTTCGCCGGTCGGCAGTCGTCGACCTTCTTCGGCTTCATCGACGCCTTGCACGCCTTGGGCGCGCGACGGCCGCCGCTGGTGCTGCTGGAAAACGTCGTCGGTTTCCTCACGGCC
>JBOFFD010001236.1:0-2453 GCA_051648425.1 Planctomycetia bacterium | reverse complement strand
AGGTTGCCGGGCCAGTCGCGGATCGGGTAGGTGAGGGCGCCGCCTTTGACGGCGCGCGGGTCGCCGCCGTAGGTGGCTTTGCCGCCGTTTTCCCAACCTTCGCCGGTGAAGCCGGGGCCGCCCAGTTCCGCAGAAACCGCCGCCTCGGCCACGGTTGGCGCCGGCTCCGACTTCTTCTCTTCGACTTTGGCGTCGACGGCGGCTTTGGGAGGAATGGCGCCGGAACAACCGGCCGAGGTCAGCAGCGCCGCCGCTAAGACGATCGTCGCCGCGGACCACGCCGTCCGCGTCGCGCCGCCGGCCGGTTCGTCGGTCGATGACGGCGGCAGACCTCGCGTCGGGGCGGGCATCGAATGGTCGGCGAACGGCGTCATGGAGGCGTCCTCAAGGTTGGAGGAGTCGGTGGCGACACCCTCCGTCTTCCAAGAAGAGCGGGGCGGCGTCGCCGACAGGTCGGCGGCGGGCAAGGTTCGCGCAACCGGCAAAATCGTCACCGAGATGATAAACGGGCGGGCCATGCTTGGCTAGAGCGATCGTCGGATTGCGGGGGAGAGGTCAGTCGTAGCAGGCGCCGCGGGGGAAGGCGCCCAAAAGGACGACCCGACGGCATTTCTTTTCCAACTGCTGGATGGTCTTGCGAACGGCGTCGTCGTCGGCGTGGCCGGCTAGGTCGACGAAGAAGACGTATTCAGGACTTTGGGGAGACGACGATTCCGCGGGGAACGACTCGATCCAGGTCATGTTGACGTCGTTCTTCTTGAAAGCGGCCAAGGCGTCGCACAAGGCGCCGGGGGCGTCTTCCGTTTGGAACATGAGGGCGGTCTTGTCGTTGCCGGTGGGAGCGGCCATCTGGTGACCGACCACCGCGAACCGGGTGACGTTGTTCGCTCGGTCTTCGATGTCGCTGCAGACGACGTCCAACCCGTAGGCGGCGGCGGCCTGGCGGCTGGCGACGGCGGCGGCCTGCGGCTCTTGTTTGGCCAACTGAACGGCGGTGGTCGTGCTGGCCACTTCCTTGATCTGCGCTTGCGGCAGGTTGGCCGCCAGCCAGTGGCGGCATTGCGACAGCGCCTGCGGTTTGCTGTAGACCCGGCGGACGTCGGCCTGTGGGCAGACAGCGAGCAGGTTGTGATGGATGCGCAGCGAGACCTCGGCGCAAATCTTGAGCGGCAGCCGGGTGAACATGTCGAGGGTGTCGGCGATGCGGCCGTCAGTCGAGTTTTCGATCGGCACGAAGCCGAGGTCGGCCTGCCCGCGGTTGACCGCCTCGAAGACGCCGGCGATGCTCCCCACGGGAACGTATTCGACGGCCGCGCCGAACTTTTCGATCGCCGCCAGGTGCGAGAAACTGTACTCGGGGCCGAGGTACGAAATACGCAGCCGTTTCTGCAAGGCGCGGCTGGCGCTCATCAGTTCACGAAAGATGCAGCGCACGGAGCGCTCTTCCAGCGGACCTGGGTTCCGCTCCTTCATCCGCTGTAAAATTTCGTCTTCGCGGGCGGGCGAGAAAACCTCGACGCCTTGGTCGCTTTTCACCCGGCCGACTTCGATCGCCAGCCTGGCCCGCTCATTGATGAGTGCGAGCAGTTGGTCGTCGAGTTTGTCGATTTGGCCGCGCAGCGATTGAAGGCTTGGGCCTTTGGAAGGCGACGAACGGGGGGCGCCGACCGCTTTCTTCGACATCGCTGTGCCAGGCCTTCGATTGCTGGTTCGGCGTCGGTTGGTGGAACTACCGAAAGCCGTTGAACATCCGCCGATCACTCAGCATCTGAAAGTATGGATGGCGCGCTGCGCCGTCAAGCAGACGCCCCGACGGACCTCCGCAGCAGCTTCTACGTCGCCCCACCGAAGAACGTCATTGTGGCATTCATTTTTCGGCGTCAATTTTGCAGTCGACAATTCGGCGGACTCCCCCTTCCGCTCTGTCAAATCGGCAGATGCAGTGAAAACGATAGACCGGCGGCGCGGATTCTTCGCGGCGGTTTTCACGGCCGGCGGTGGGGTTGCGCCGCCAACTCAACCTCCATGCTGCCAACGGTTGCGGCGCGCGGCGTGCGTTCCAACGGTCGGGCTCCGACGGTTCGTCAAGGGCGGCCGCGACCGGCTGGGGCGGTTTGGGCATCGGGTTTGCATTTTCATGGGGCAATCCCGGCGGGACTGTCAAGCTGGCGCCGACCCCGATCGCTTACGCCTCGGGCCGGCGTCCGTCGACATGCACCGCCGGGCTTCACGCTTCGAGCGGCCCCGGCCGGCCGTCCCGAAGCCCCGCTTTCTACTTTGCAATCCCTCCGCGCCGCAGCGGCGACGGAATTTTTCGAGGAGTTCCGTCATGGCGGAAGGTGAAAAGGTCATCGGGATCGACCTCGGCACGACCAACTCGGTCGTCGCCGTGCTGGAAGGCAAGGACGTCAAGGTCATCCCGAATCAAGAAGGCAAGCCGCTCACCCCCAGCG
>JBOFFD010001235.1:0-1705 GCA_051648425.1 Planctomycetia bacterium | reverse complement strand
AGACCGCAAGGCGGCGCGACGGCGGCGGAAGAACGCTGGCGGGAGCAGTATCCGCCGTTGCCGGGACGGTCGCTGTACCGGGCGATGGATTAAAGGTGGAACGGCGTCGTTTGAAGAATGCGGTGGGGGTTGCTAAGATGCAGCGAACAGCCGACTAAAAGGGCCGCGGCGAAAAAGCGTCCGACCACTCGGATGGCCCGCCGAGGCGCGGGTGCGTAGTAATCGCGAGCCGCGGGGAACGCCGGCGCGAACGCGGGTTTGCAAGAACCCGCGGGCGTAACCGCCGTTTTGCGTCGTCGTGTGAAGAGCCGTCCGAAATGGATTCGAGACGGCGGAGAGACCCTCGAGACGAGGGTCAGGTCGGAGCTTGGCATCGGCAAGGCTCAGGAGCGTTCTGGTGGAAGTAAAGATCTCATCCCGCCACGGCGAGATTCACGGCGACGCCTACACGTACATCGAAAAGAAACTGCCGAAGCTCAACCACATTTTCGAACGACTGCTGTCGATCCAGGTCACCGTCGACTTTCAGAAGCACGAACCGGAAGTGGAACTGCTGGTCTCGGCCGAGCATAAACACGATTTCGTGTCGCGCGAGCATCATCCGACGGTGACATCGGCGTTCGACAACGCGTTGGCGAAGATGGAAGGCCAACTCCGCAAATACAAGGAAAAGATCCAGAACCACCGGCGCACGCCGATGGGGGGCGACCCCAACGGCACGACGGCCGCCGACACGGAACCGGTCGAAGCGTTCGACGACGGCGACGGATCAAGCGAGGAACGCTGAGCGGACGACGAGCGTTCGACGACGGCGGGGTTCCGAAGGGTGGGCGACGGTCTTGGGAGACCGGCCGCCCGCGACGGACGGCCCGACGGGCGTCGCAAGCGGCGGACCGGCCCCGACTAGGAGTGTGTCATGAAATTGTCCGATTTCGTCGTTCGCGAGGCGATCCTTTGCGACATCGCGTCGCAGACCAAAGAACAGGCCGTCCGCGAACTCATCCGCAGTTTGGTCGACAGCAGCGCGATCAAGGCGGAAGAGAGCGAAAGCATCATCCACGCGATCATGAAGCGCGAGGAGCTGGGTTCGACCGGCATCGGCAACGGTGTGGCCGTGCCGCATACCAAGCACCCCAGCGTCGACCGAATGATCGGCACGGTGGCGGTCAGCAAGCGCGGCTTGGATTTCGCCAGCATCGACCGGGAACCGGTCGACATCATCTTCCTTTTGGTGTCGCCGCACGATCGGCCCGGCGACCACCTGCGGGCGCTGGAGAACATCTCGCGCCATCTTCGGGCCGAAACCTTCTGCCGCTTCCTGCGGCAGTCGAAGTCGCCGCAGGAAATGATTGATGTTCTCGAAGAGGCCGATGAGAACAAGCTGGATTGAACCGCCGGACCGCGGCGCCGCGGCGTCGACGGGAGTGGAACGGCTTGATTTTCAACGTTTGGACGCCGAACGTCGTCGGCGGTCGCTCGAAGGATACGTCGGGTCGTTGGAGCGAGGGCGCCCGTCGGGCCGCCGCGCCGGCCCGGCGGGTGGAGACCCCATGAACCCCCTTCCCGCCGAGAACAACGCCGAACCGACGCGCCTCGCCGACGACCACTTCCGCTGCGAAGTGGTGGTCGTCAACGAGGTCGGGCTGCATGTGCGGCCGGCGTCGATGCTGGTCGAACTTGGCTCGAAGCAGGCCGCCGAAATCCG
>JBOFFD010001234.1:0-3701 GCA_051648425.1 Planctomycetia bacterium | reverse complement strand
GTTCGACCGGGTCGGTCGCCTCGGCGACCGACTTGTTCATTCGGTCGAGTGGAATGAGGTTCGGGACGGCGTCGTACGGCGTGAAATCGGGCGTGTCGGTGAAACAATCGCTCATGATCGTCGCCGCCGCGTCGTATTGATTCATCGGCGGCAGACCTAAAATGCGTTCGATGGTCCGCACCATTCCGGTCTGATTATAGTTGGTCGAAACGACGGCCCGGCGCTTCGTGTACGGACTGACCGCCAGCGCGACCGTGCGATGGCCGTCGATATGGTCGAAGCCGTTCTGCGGGTCGTCCTGCACCACCAAAATGCAAGTCTCCTTCCAAAACCGGCTCTTACTGATTCCTTCGACGATTCGGCCCAGCGCTAGGTCGTTGTCGGCCACCGACGCTTCCGGCGTCGGCATGCCGGGGTTTAAGCCCGACGTGTGGTCGTTCGGCAAGAGCAGAATCGAAAGGTTCGGCATCACGCCTTCCGCTTCATACCGTTTCAGTTCTTTAAGATACTCGCCGGCGCGATGAACGTCGGGCACTTCGCTGGGGAAGCCGATGAACGTTTCGCAGACGTACGGTTGCAGCGTGGCGATGTTCGCGGTCGCTTTGATTTCGATGTCTTTATTGCCCGCCAGGAAGTCTTTGTAACAGTCGAGGAAGCCCGGCGAGCCTTTCCGCGCCGGGTCTTTCCATTTGATGGAAGCGCCGACGAATTCGCCGTAGATGCGCAGCGTCTTACCGTGGGCGAGGGCGTTGTCCCATAGGAAGCCGCCGGCGCCGTAGGCGAGGGCGTCGCCGCCGTCGTAGGGGTAGCTGCGCGCGAAGCCGCCGAACGCCCGCTCCAAATAGCCGGTGGCGTACGCTTCCGTCGCCCATTGGTGGCCGTCGGCGCTTAAGACGCCGCTGCAGTAAAAATTGTCGAGCAGAACGAATTCCTCGACCAGCTTGTGACAATTCGGTGTCACCTCCCGGCCGTAGAGGCACAGCGACGGGTCGCCTTCCCCTTGCGGCAAGTCGCCGAAGACTTGGTCGTACGTGCGGTTTTCCTTGATGATGTAGACGACGTGCTTGAAGACCGACGGCTCACCGTCGCGCTCCGGAATCGGCCGGGGCGCCGCGTACGGCCGCGCGGGTCGTTTCGACGCCGTCGCCGAGGCGTCGCGGTTGTTCTCCAACACGACTTCGGTGTGACGCCGAAGTTCCAAGTCCGACGGCAGATCGATGATCGACACGCTGCCCCGGTGGTCGTGCGAGTTGTAGCCGAAAACCTTTTCACCTTTGACCACCCGCCGGCCTTTCCACGAATCGTCGCGGCTGCCGACCCCTTTCACGTTGGCGACGAACAGGCGGTTCTTAGTCGCGTCGAACGCCACGCCGGCGGGGTACCAGCCGGTGGGAATGTAGCCGAGCAGCTTTGAGCCGCCGGCGGGATGAAAGTCAACCACCGCCGCCGCGTTGTCGCCGCCGTTGGCGACGTACAACCGTCGGCCGTCCGCCGCGAAAACTAGTTCCTGCGGCGCCGAGCCGAACGACCGGTCGCCGCTCGGCCGGACAAGCAGCGATTCGACGATTTTGTTCGACGACGGATCAATGACGGAAAGGGTGTCGCCGTTCGCGTTGGCGACCACCAACCGTCGGCCGTCGGGCGACGCCGCGATCCCCGACGGATGCAGTCCGACGGCGATCTCCGCCGTCTGGCGTCCCGTCGCCAAATCGACGACCGACACCGAACCGTCGTTGGCGATGAACCGTTCGTCGACCCGCACCCGCGAGCCGACGCCCGCATCGGCCGTGCGGTCGCCGTCGACGGGAGCGCGACCGCCCAGGCAGCTTACGTACGCCGTGCCGCCGACGACCGCGACGGCGAACGGCGCCCGACCGACCGGTATCGATTTTTCGACGACGCCGACGGTCGGGTCGACGATTCGCAGTTCGTCGTCAAGGTTGCTGGCGACCAGCAGTTTCGCGGCGTCGGCGGTCCAGGCCAATCCCACGGGCAGCGTCAAGGATCCCTGTACGGTTGCACTGTCGGCATCCTTTCCCTTCGGTTTCGGGTCGGCCGCGGTCAGACTGCCCTCGGCGGAGACGGCGAAGCGTCGCACGCCGCCGGCCGCCTTGCCGCCTTTGCCTAGCGTCGACGCGTAGAGATGCGAGCCGTCCGGGGTGAACAGCAGCCCCTTGTAGCTCGAACCGGTAATGCCGGCCTGTGAAAGTACGGCGCCATCGGTCGCCGACAGGATCATGACGTCGCGGCGGTTGAGGACGGCGAGAAACCGGCCGTTCGGCGAAAGGGCGACGTCGACCGGCCGGCCGGCGAAGAGGCTCTGTCGGCCGGCCGGCCGAAGGAGTTGGTTCGTGGGGGTGACGACCGAGCCGTCGGTCTGCACGCCGACGTTCCGGCGGGCTACGGTTTTCGCGGCCGGGGCGTCATCGCCGGGGGCGGGTCGGTCGGCCGCGAAGACGGCGAAAAGAGCGGCGGACAGAACAGGCCGAACGAACCGGGAACGGCGAAGCATGCGACGGTACTCCGGTGGGACGAGCCGACGGAGCGCCGGTGTTCGCCAGTGCCTTTTTAGCGGAAACGGTTCGCAGTTGCGCGGTCCTCGACGAAGACCGGCGCAATCCGAGGCGAATCTTTCCCATCTTCTGGCCCGCACGGCGTTTTGGGCGAGAAAATGGACCGCCGTTTTCGTAAGTTAGGGTGGAAGAGTGTACAGTTCAGGGCGGCCCGCGATGCACTCCCGGCGCCGGCCCGTGAAGGATGCCTAGGAATGACCGATCCCAACCTTCCGCCGCCTAACCCGCCTTCGGATTCGACTGCGCCGGCCGAGCCGAATCCGACCCGGCCGGTCGACGCCACCCGCACCTTCGGCGACGGCGCGACCCTGGCCGACGGCGCCCAGCCGACGGAAGCCTACGAAACTTCCAGCATCCGCACCCTTGAAGGGATCGATCACATCCGGCTGCGGCCGGAAATGTACATCCACGACACCGGCAGCCGCGGTCTGCACCATCTCGTTTCGGAAGTGGTGGACAATTCGATCGACGAAGCGATGGCCGGCTTCGCCAGCACCATTCAAGTCCGTCTCAACGTCGACGGCAGCGTCACCGTTTCCGACGACGGCCGCGGCATTCCGGTCGGCATCCACCGCGAGGCCGGCGTCTCGGCGCTGCAACTGGTGTTCACTAAGACTAACACCGGCGGGAAATTCGACAAGAAGTCGTACAAGGTGTCCGGCGGTCTGCACGGCGTCGGCGTGAAGGCGGTCAACGCCCTTTCCGAATGGTTGGAAGTGGAAGTCCGCCGCGAAGGCAAAGTCTACCGCATGGAATGCCGTCGCGGCGTGATCGTCGAGCCGGTTCATCCGATCGGCGAATCGACCGCCACCGGCACGAAGGTCACCTTCAAGCCCGATTCGACGGTCTTTCCCGATGTCAAATTCAAGGCGTCGACCTTGGAGACGCGCTGCCGCGAACTGGCGTTTCTGAACCCTAAGATTCGCACCCGCTTCGTCGACGAGGAGTCGGGGGCCGACGTCGAATATTATACCGACGACGGCGTCCGAGACTTCGTCAAATACCTGAACAAGTCCGAATCGACGCTGCACGAGCCGGTGGTGGTGCGCGGCCGGCGGGAAGTCGACGTCGGCGACGACAAGGGGTTCGTCGTCGTCGAAATCGCCGTGCAATACAACGAGCGGTTCG
>JBOFFD010001233.1:0-3529 GCA_051648425.1 Planctomycetia bacterium | reverse complement strand
TCGGAATAGCCGCGCGGATCTTGATACTCGTCTTGCACGATGCACCTCCCGGTGTTGAACCCCGCTCGCCGCGAAGTATTATAGGAAACCGGTCGCGATCGAAAACTTACCGACTTACATCCGTGCCGGCGTAATATAGACGAATCCTGCGAAGTGAAATCGAAGTTGATGTTGTCGTAAACGGCTTCGGTGCCAAGGTGCGGTAGAATGAGACTGTGGGTCGTCGCCGAGTCCCTCCCATAAGCCCGTCCATCCGGCAAATTTCCGCTTGCCATGCACGAAGTCGGATACAACCCATGCACTTCGACGTACGCATTGATCGCGACGCCGATTTGTTTTAGGTTGGCGGCGCAGGCCGCTCGGTTGGCCGCTTCCCGCGCCTGCTGCAGCGCTGGCAGCAGTAGGGCGAGGAGTAGGCCGATGAGGCCGACTACGACCAATACTTCGACAAGTGTAAAACCGCGACGCCGGTTCATGACGCAAAGCTCCCCGGAAAGTGACGATTCACGGGAGAAGCACGCTGCGATGGTTGATTTGCTGCTCTCACAAACGTAGCAGAATCGATACGCCCGATGCAACAGGAAAAGTAAGATTTTTTTCATGCGTCTGCGGTGGTTTTGGGCGTCGGTTGGCGCGGGGCGGGGCCTGTGTAGAACGTCGGTATGAAAACCGAGACGAAGAAGGTGGCGGCGTATGCCGTCGGGATTGACCTGGGGACGACCAACTGCGCGCTGGCCTACGTCGATGCCGCCGAGGCCGAGCGGCGCGGGCGGCCGCGGGTGCGCACGTTCGCCGTCCCGCAGCGGCTGTCGTTCGACTCGGTGGGCGATCGGCCGCTCTTGCCTAGCTTCGCGTACATTTTGGCCGACCACGAGAAGGAACTGCTCGCCGCCGGTCCGACGCCACCCGTGCCCGACCCCGACGGCGCGATGCTCGGCGAAGCCGCCCGCCGCGAGGGTGACCGCACGCCCGGCCGACTGGCGTCGTCGGCGAAGTCGTGGTTATGCCACCCGGAGGTCGACCGGCGGGCGCCGATTCTGCCATGGGCGGCCGACGACGGTGCCGCGCGCGTCTCGCCGGTGGCGGCCTCCGCCTATTACCTGCGCCATCTGCGCGACGCCTGGAACGCCGTCGGCCCCGGCAAGGGCGGCGACCACTTGAAGCTGGAACGGCAGAACGTCGTCCTGACGGTGCCGGCGTCGTTCGACGCGACGGCTCGCGAGTTGACGGTCGAGGCCGCGGTCGCCGCCGGTTTGCCGCACGCCACGCTGCTGGAGGAACCGCAGGCGGCGTTTTACGACTGGCTGTACGCCGAGGCCGCCGACCGCGCCGCCGTCGAGGTGCAGGACTGGCGCGACGACGAACCCGCGGCGGCTTCAAAGTTGCGGGCGTTGCCGGCCGGCTCGCGCTGCCTGGTGGTCGACGTCGGCGGCGGCACGACCGACTTCAGCCTCATCACCGTGGGCGAGGCGGCCGGCGAACCGGTGTACGAACGCTCGGCCGTCGGCGACCACTTGCTGCTCGGCGGCGACAACATGGACGTCGCGCTCGCCCGCCACGTCGAAAGTCAGGTCTCGCCCGAACGCCGGCTCGACGCCACCCAGTGGGGCGTGTTGGTGCGGAACTGCCGGCGGGTGAAGGAACGGATGCTGTCGGACGACCCGCCGGAGAGCGAAACCGTCGCGGTGACGGCGCGCGGCAGCCGGGTCGTCGCGGCCGTGAAGAACGTGGTTCTCGATCGAGCGACGGTCCGCGGCCTCGCGCTGGACGGTTTCTTTCCCGTGATTCCGTTCGACGCCGTCCCCGACCGCACCGGCCGGGCCGGCCTTCAGGAATTCGGCCTGCCGTACGTCGCCGACCCGGCCGTCACCAAGCACTTGGCCGAGTTCCTGCGCCACCACGCGGACGGCGGCGCCCCCACCCACATCTTGTTCAACGGCGGCGTCTTCAACGCGCCAGCCTGCCGACGCGCGGTGCTCGACGCCCTGCGCCATTGGTTCGGCGCCGACTGGTCGGCGGTCGTCTTGGAACATCGTTCGCTTGACGAAGCGGTCGCCCGCGGCGCGGCCTGTCACGCCTGGGCGCGAGTCGGCGGCGGACAGCGCATTCTGGGTGGCGCCGCCCGGTCGTACTACGTCGGCATCGCCGGTCTTAGGGATGGGGCCGACGACGAAGTGTCGGTGGTGTGCGTCGCGCCGCACGGCTTGCAGGAAGGCGAGACCGTCGTTCTGAACGAACCGCCGTTGGAGCTGCGCGTCGGCGAGCCGGCCACCTTTCCCCTGTACACCTCGACCGTAAGACCGACGGACGCGGCCGGTCAACTCTTACGGCTGCCGCCGGGACGATTGGGCGTGTTGCCGGCGCTGACGACCGTACTGCGCGGCGGCAAGCGGGCGGCCGGTCCGCGCACCGTCGACGTTCGTCTGGAAGCGACCCTGACGGAAGTCGGCGTCTTGGAACTGCATCTGGCCACGCGCGACGGCAATAGCCGATGGCGGTTGCAGTTTCAAACCCGCGCTTCGGGGGCCGACGCCGTCGCGACCGCGCCGCGCCCGGCCGCCGGCGTCGCCGTTTGGTCGGAAGAGCAGTTGGCGTCGGCGACCGACCTGCTTCGCTCGGCCTATCCCGCGCAAGGCAAAAGCAAAGCGTCGGTCGACGATCTCAACCGCTTGACGAAACGGCTGGAAGCGGCGCTGGGGCTGCCCCGGACGGAGTGGCCGTTGACCGTGCTGCGGACGTTGGGGGAAGTGCTGGCCGAGGGCGCCGCCGCCCGTGGGACTTCGCCCGAACATGAAGCCCGTTGGATGAACCTGGCCGGCTTTCTGCTGCGGCCCGGCTGGGGCGATCCGCTGGACGGTTTTCGCGTCGAACAGTGGTGGAAGACGATCCACGCCGGCGTACTGCATCCCCGCAACGACGCGGTTTCGACCGAATACTGGATCATGGCGCGGCGGGCGGCGGGGGGGATCGACGCCCCCCGGCAACGGGAGTTGGCCAAGCGGATGTCGGCGCTGCTGCCGGGGTTGGCGGTCGGTCGCAAGCCGCCGCGGCGGATCGGGTCGGCCGAGGTGGCCGAACTCTGGCGGGCCTTGGCCGGCTTCGAACATCTGGAAGTCGAAACGAAGAAGGCCCTGGGGCAGACGCTGGCCGACGAAGTCAACATGCCGGCGTACGGTTGGTGGTGCCTGGCCCGGCTCGGCGCCCGCCGGCCGCTGTACGGTCCGCTGAATCTGGTCGTGCCGCCGCGCGCGGTCGTCAAATGGATCGACCCCTTGCTGAAGGCGACGCCCCCCGACGACCGCCAGTCGGAACGCGACTTCGCGCTGGCGCATCTGGCACGCCGCACCGGCGATCGCGCCCGCGACGTCGATGACGACCTGCGGCGGCAGGTCGCCGACTTCCTGCGAGAACGCGGCGACGAACGGCTGGCGCTCTTGGCGGCGGAGGGAATCGAAGCGGCCGACGGTCGCGCGGCGGATCAATCCCGCCTCTTGGGCGACGCCGTCCCACCGGGACTGATTCTGTCGAA
>JBOFFD010001232.1:0-2082 GCA_051648425.1 Planctomycetia bacterium | reverse complement strand
ACAGATTCATTGACGACAATTCCTGACTCGATCATTCCCGACGATCATTCTCGCGGCCATGCTTCACATGTGGCCAAGCCGCCGTGATGCAACCTTTTGAGTCTTCTCAATGGTCAAAATCACCAACCGCACTCTCTCTATTTCGTTCTCGAACACATCAACCTCGACTCTCCAGGAGTACATCATGGCCACACTCGCCGCCTATCGAGGGTTGCAAGTCGTCACTCCCAATCCGACCGGAGACGGAGGATTGGCGATACAGAACGATCTCAAGTCGCTGGTGGACTGGAATCCCAAGAGCGTCTGGGCTCAGTCGGCCGATCCGACGGCGAGCGACGACCAGACGGGAAACTACTTCCCCGGCTCGCTCTGGCTGCGGACGGACGCTACGCCGCCGAAGCTGTTCCTGTGTCAGAGTTCCGCGCCGGGGGCCGCCGTCTGGAAACAGGTGCTGCTGCAAGTCGTTCAGGACGCCGCGCCGAAGCTGGGCGGCAGCCTGGACGTGAACGGCAAGCAGATCGTGTCGGCCTCGAACGGCGACATTCCGATCATCCCCCACGGCTCGGGGAAGGTCGGCGTCGGAGTCGCCGCGCCTCATACGCTTCTGCAGATCGCAGGTCCGGTGGCCACACCGATCTCTACAAAGACGAGTTCGTATTCGATCACCGACTCCGACAGCGTCGTACTCGCCGACGCGACCGCTGCGGCGTTCAACGTTACGCTGCCGACGGCCGCGGGGATCTCCGGTCGGCAGTATACAATCAAACGAATCAACGGCGGCGCGAACACCGTGACCGTGGCCACGACGTCGAGCCAAACGATCGACGGAGCGGCGACGAAGGGGCTGAGCGCGCAGTACGCCAGCGTGACCGTCGTTTCGGACGGGGCCAACTGGCTGATCGTCTAAACGCCGCCGGCGGATTGTGTCCGTGCGTTTCTGCCTTGGTAAAGCGGCAGCAATACCTTCGCGGTCGCGCGGAACTTCACCAATCTTCTTGTCTCGCGGGCCGAGACGCGGTTCGACGACCGCGGCCGGGTCTACCAGACGCTGCGCTTCGGCGTCGACCCGGCGACCGGCGCCGTCGGCGAGGAACTGTCCAACAAGGCCTGGTACGACGCCGGCTTCAACATCGTCAAGGACGAGGAGGCCGGCTCGGCGTCGTTCCTCAAGCAGACCTACGACGGCCTCGACCGCGTCGTCGCGTCGTACCTCGCCGTCGGGGCCGATCCGAACTACGCCGCCGTCCTGTCGGTCGCGGGGAACATCGTCGTCGAGCAGGCCGAGCCGGTCTACGACGCCGCCGGCAATTTGATCCAGATGACCCGGAAGTCGCGGCGGCACGACACCGCCGGGAACGGGCCGCTGGCCGGGCCGGCCGCCGAACCGAAGGCGCGCCTGCTCTCCAGCGCCGCCTGGGCCGACGGCGTCGGGCGGACGCGGGCGACCGCCGACTTCGGCGCCAACGGCGGCGCCGCCTTCACTCGGCCGGCGACGATCCCCGCCCGCTCCGACGACGTCCTCGTCACCACCACCGCGTACGACGACCGCGGCGAAGCGTTCCAGTCGATCGACCCCGCCGGGACCGAGTACCGCGCCGGCTTCGACGACGCCGGCCGGCTCGTCCACACCATCGACAACTTCAAGGCGTCCGGGTCGGCGGCCGACGAGAACTACACCATCGAGGTCGACTACGACGCCGACGGCAACGTCGTCTCGCGGACCGTCCTCAACGCCGCCACCGGCGACCAGACGACCGTCTACGTCTACGGTACGACCTTGGCCGACGGCCCGATCGCGTCGAGCCTCTTGCTGCGGGCGAAGATCCTGCCCGATTCGACCGGCGGCGCCGACCGCTTCGAGTACAGGTACGACCGCCAGCGGCGGCTCACGGAGCAGAAGGACCAGCGCGGGGTCGTCCACGCCTACGACTATGACAAGCTCGGCCGGCTGGTGCATGACCGCGTGCCGACGCTGCCGGCGGGGGTCGACGGCGCGGTGCGCCGCATCTCCACGACCTACGACGTCCGCGGGTTGCCGACGGCGGTCGCCGGCTGGAGCGACGCGGCAGTCGGCTCGGGTTC
>JBOFFD010001231.1:0-2598 GCA_051648425.1 Planctomycetia bacterium | reverse complement strand
GCCGGCCAACGACGCCGCCAATGGAAGCGGTCGGTGCGTCAGATTTTTCCACGCGAGCGGCAGCGCCATCTCAAAACAACTCCGCCGGGTCGGCCTTTTGAATACGACGGATCGACGCCAACGCGGCGACGATGCACATACCCGCCGACAGCAGCAGCACCTGAAGGCACCGCTCCCAGGTTAACTGCATCGGCAGGTTGGCGCCCAGCCGGGTGGCTTCATACAGCACCGCCGAAACCGCCAACGCCGGCACGTACCCCGCGGCCGCCAGCATCAAGCCCTCGGCGACGACAACCCCGGCGAGGTAACGATCGGTGTAGCCCATCGCCTTCAAGGTGGCGTATTCCCGGCGGTTGCGGTCGACGTCGGACACCAGCACCTGTGTGACCACCACCACCCCGACGATGAGCGCCACCACCACGCCGAGCGAGAAGACCGCCCCGACGGCGGTGCGCCGCACCCAAAAGGTCGCCTCGCGGTCCTCGGCTTCGCGCCGCGACACCGCGTGGACGTCGAACGGCAGTCGTTCGTTCAGGTCGGCGGCCGCCTTCTCCGGATCGACTCCCGGTTGGACGGAAACCAAGCCGATGTTCGGCTGTTCCAGCGACCGCCGGCCGAACCACTGCGCGAAGGTTGGCGCGCCGGCGATGACGGCGCCGTCGGCGCTGAAGCCGGTGCCGTTGCGGAAGACGCCGGCGATTTGCGCCCGCTGGTTCTGAATCTCGATGGTCGATCGGCCGACCGTCTTCGGACCGAAGTCTACGTGCGAAAGTTCGTCCATCAGAAAACGCCCGGGCACGCTCAATTCCTCGGCGGCGCCGCGCACGGCGGCGAGCTTCACCGGTGGTCCGTCGACCGACGGCGCCAGACCAACGACCAAGATCATCTTGCGTTTGCCGGCATAGTTCGCCGGCCGCTTCAAGCCGGCCGTCACGGCCGCCCAACCGACCCGTTCCGCGGCCAGCCGCGCTTCCTCGGCCGCCTGCTGGGCCGGCGATTCCAAGCTTCGCCAAACGGCGGTGCCGATGTAGACCGGCTCGGCCGACTTCACGCCCGAGGACGATTCGATCTGCGCCAGCCGTTCGCGGGGGAACCGGCCGCTCGCTTGAAAGTTGAGGTACTCGACCGACGTGACCAAGACGTCGAACTCAAGCTGGCGAAAGATGATGACGGCGGTGCGCCGGAGGGCGTCGAAGAAGCCGAGCTGCAGAAAGATGAGGACGAGCGCGAACGAGACGCCGGCCATGGCGGCGAAGGTGGCGCGGCGGTCGTGCAGGAGATTGCGAAGAGCGAGCGGGGTTTGCACGGCGCGTTAACGCCGCGGTGTGCGGCTCGAGGCCGCGCCGTCGGCCGCCAGGGCGGCGGTCGGGCCGAACTCGACCGTCACTTCCAAGTTCGACAGGTCGCCGACCTTCGAGGCGTCGTCGAGCGCGACGCGCACTTCCACCACCCGGCCGTCGGTGCGGGCCGTCGGGTCGACGCCGACCAGTTCGTTGCGGGCGATGAGCAGGCCTACCTTCTCGACGCGACCAGTCAGCGGCTGACCCTCGGCGGTCGCGCCGACCGAACGCAGCACCGGTCCGTCGACCCGTACGGTTTGACCGACTGAAACGCTGGCGACGTCGGTTTCGTACACCTCGGCCGCCACCACCATACGGCTGGTGTCGCCTACCCGAACCACCGGCCCGCGCACCACCGTTTCGCCCGGGCGGTAAACAACGTCGAGCACTCGGCCGGCGATCGGCGACGGCACTCGCGCCTTTCGCAGCGACAACTGCAACTGGTCGCGGCGCTTTCGCAGCGATTTGTTCGGCGTCAGGGCGTCGGCCTTCGCGGCAGCCGCCTCGGCTTCCTCCACTGCCAACTGCGCGTCGGTCTTCCCGCGCTTCAAGTCGCCTTCCAACTGCTCGAGGGAACGGCGTTCGGCGGCGGCGGCGGCCGACGACGCTCGGGCCCGCAGCTCGGCGTCTTCGACGTCTTTCTTCGAGACCAGCGAGTTGTCACCAAGCTCCCTCACCCTTTGCAGGTCGCGGGCGGCCGACTCGGCCTCTTCCTCCAATACGCGAACCTTGTCTCGTTTGGACGGAAGCAGCACTTCGCTTTCCACGACGCCTTCGCGCTTCGATTCCGCCTTGGCCCGCAGCACCTTGAAGTAACGCGCGTCGGCGGCGCGGGCGGCGTCGGTTTCTTCGATCTGCGCGTCGACGGCGGCCAGTTCCGCCTGCACGTCCTGCTCGGCGTCAAGGACGAACAACGGCTGACCGACGGCCACCGCGTCGCCTTCCGCGACCAACACTTCCCGCACCAGCGCCCCCACCGGCGCCACCACGTTGACCACGCCCCCGACCGGCTCCAACCGGCCGAGCGCCTTCACCGACGACCGGACCGCCGGTTTGCCGTCGGCCGCCGCCACCGTTTCAATGCCGGGGACGTCGTTCGACCGGACGACGAGGCCCGCCGCGACGACGGCCGCCAACCCTAGACAGAACACCCGAACCGGTCGGCGAGCCTTCCGCGTCCAGTCGGACGGGCGCGCGGTTGCGGCGCGGCGGTCGGGGGGGGGCGGCGTCATCAAGAGGTCTCCACGCTGGCGGAACG
>JBOFFD010001230.1:0-6258 GCA_051648425.1 Planctomycetia bacterium | reverse complement strand
TTGACGGCGTCGCCGTCGTAGTCTTCGGGGGTCAGCACGACGTAGACGCCGTCGTCGCGGCCGTCGCGGTCGGCGTCGCGGCCGCCGGTGGACGACGCGAGCGTCACCCGACTGACAGCGGACCGCAGGTAGGTCGTTTCGGCGGGAACCGTCGCCGTCACTCCCGGCGTAGAGCGCAGGGTGGAGACGGTTTCCTGAAGGGTGTTGATTTCGGCGTCGCGGAAGAGGACTTTGGCTTCCAGTTCTTCCAAGCGGCGGGTCTTGTCGCGCAGCTCGGCTTCGACGAGGTCGCAGGTCTTGCAACCGGCGGTCGAAACGGCGAACAAAAGAATGGCGGCCAATGGCGATAGTCGCGCTGCGGAAAGGCGCGGCGCTGGAGGCGTCGTTGGTGTGGAAACGCTGGGTAGCCTCATGCCGCGTGCTCGTCCCCCGCCGTCCAGCGAAGTAGGCCGGCTCCTACGAGCCGACCGCCTGAACGATCAGGGGGGAGGCGCGAAGGCTACTTTCCGAACGAGGCTTTACGCTTCGGCAGGATCGCGGCGTCGAGGTCTTCGACGACTTTGTCGATCAAGCCGTAGGTGACAGCCTCGTCGGCGGCCATAAACTTGTCGCGATCGGTGTCCCGATCGATCTCTTCCAACGACCGGCCGCTGTGCTTGAGAAGGATGCCGTTGAGGCGCCGCTTCAGTCGCTGGAATTCACGGGCGTGAATTTCCAGGTCGGTGGCGGTTCCTTCCGAGCCGGCGGCCGGCTGGTGGATCATCACTCGCGCGTTGGGCAGGGCGAAGCGCTTGCCCGGCTCTCCGGCCGCCAGCAGCACGGCGCCCATGCTGGCCGCCTGACCCATGCAATAGGTGGCGACGTCGCAGGTGACGTACTGCATCATGTCGTAGATGCCGAGACCGGCCGTCACCGACCCGCCCGGCGAGTTGATGTAGAGATGGATATCGGCCGTCGGGTCTTCCAACTGCAAGTAAAGCAGTTGGGCGACCACCAGATTACCGACGTTGTCGTCGATGGCGGTGCCCAGGAAGATCACGCGGTCTTGCAGCAGGCGGCTGTAGAGGTCGAAGACGCGCTCTTCGGGGCCGCTGCGGTCGATCGTGTACGGAACAGGCATCATCGGCATGGTTTTCCCCTTCCGTCAGACCTTCGGGGCCGGTTCTTCGGCCAACTTGCTCAAGACCTCGTCGACGAGGCCGTATTCCTTGGCCTGGGCGGCCGTCAGAAAGCGGTCGCGTTCGGTGTCGCGGGCGACCTGCTCGATCGGCTGGCCGGTGTGCCGCGACAGGATTTCGTTGATGACGCTCTTGTTGCGCATGATTTCCTCGACCTGGATGTCGATGTCGGAAATCTGCCCGCCGACGCTGCCGTGCGGCTGGTGGATCATGACGGTCGAGTGGGGCAGGGCGAAGCGCTTGCCCTTGGTGCCACCGGCCAGCAGAACCGCGGCGCCGCTAGCCGCCATGCCGATCACGTAGGTGGCGATCGGGCATTCCAGGAACTGCATGGTGTCGTAGATGGCCAGGGTCGAGGTGACCGAGCCGCCCGGACTGTTGATGTAGAAGTGGATTTCCTGCCGTTTGTTTTCGTACTGCAGGTAGAGCAATTTCATGACGGCCATATTGGCGACGCCGTCGTCGATCACCCCTTCCATGAAAATGATGCGGTTTTCAAGGAGCAGGTCGCCGAGCGTCATCTGCCGCTGGCGGGCGTAATCGCGACTGCGCTGCAACATGGGGGGATCCCAGGTCGAGCCGGCGTATTCCTTCATTCCAACGGATCCTTTCCCAAGACCTTGCTCGGAAGCGAACCGCCCCGGGGGCGGGCTTCTCTTCGGTTCTTCGCGGCGGGGGCCGTCCCGGCGGCCGCCGTTCTTCCTTGACGCGGGACGGGCGAAACGACGGGGTCGCCCCCCTCGCCTCTTCCGCGCCGATGGCGTCGGCGGCACGATGTCGGTACGATAGCCGACCGGCCGTTTCCGGCAAACATCGTTTCGGGATGCCCTTGGAGGCTGGCAAAGGCCCCGTGTTCGCGTGCTTTCCCAGCGGCGGACCCTTCGGCGAAGGCATCCCCTTGTGGTGCAGATGTCCCTTTGTGGTGCAGGCGTCCCGCCTGCTCGCACCCAAGTCGCCCCGAGTCGTGCAGGCGAGACGCCCGCACCACAAAAACTTGGACTGCTTCCTCGCCTTGTTGCGAAGGCGCGAGCCACCATCGTTTCGGGATGACGAACTTGGGACGGACACGGCGACCGCCGGTCGTCGGTTCAGCTACTTCGCGGCGTCGGCGGCGGCTTCATCGGCAAGCCCGTCGTCGGAGGGGCCGTCGCCGGCGACGTCGAGGTCCAGCCCCGATTCGTCGGACTTTTCCGCCTCGAACGGCACGTCTTCGATGACGGCATAGCCGATCACCTTGTCGAGCGTCTTGCGTTCCAGGGCCTGCAGCGCCAAGCTTTCGGTAAGGCCGTCCTTCTCGACTTTGGCCCGCACGCGCCGCGGGCTTTCGCCCGTCTGGTCGGCCAGCGTGAAGATTTCCTCGTCGATGTCGGCTTGGTCGATCGTGATTTCTTCCTTCTCGGCGATCTCTTCCAAGAGGAACTGCATCCGCAGCGTCGCGGCGGTCGACGCCATCACATTCTGCCGCAGCCGGTTGACGTTCGGGCGGATCTGGTCTTCCGTGTAGCCCGCGCCCATCAACTCGTAGACCTTGCGCTGAATGCCTCGTTCCGCCGAGCGCTTCAGCATGTCTTCGGGCAGTTCGAAGTTCACCGATCCACCCAGGTGCTTCAACACCTGTTCGCGGGTGGCCTGTCGTTGGGTGTACTTCAACTTCGATTCGAGCATCTTGCGGACGATGTCGCGGAACTGCCCTTCGTCGGACAGTTCGAGCTTCGCGACCGTCTCCTCCATGCCGAGCATTTTCTGCTCCTTGACTTCCGAAACGACGACGACGGCCTTGATTTCCTTGCCTTCGAGGTCGGGTCGGCTCGCCTTCGACAGCTTGGCGGGCATGGTGCGGTCGTCACCGGCCACGGCGCCGGCCAGGGCGGCGGCGAAGCCCGGAATCGAACCATCGCGGAAGACCAGTTCCTCGTTCACTTCCACTTCCAGGCCGCTGAATTCCTGCAGCACCTGGCCGTCGACGGAGAATCGGAAGTCGGCGACCACGTAGTCGCCCTTGGCGACCGGGCCGTCCTTCACCACTCGCTCGCCGAGGCGCTTGCGGTAGGTGAGCAGTTCCTTGTCGACGTCGGGGTCGGTGATATCCTTCGCCGGCCGCTTCAGGGCCAGGCCCTTGTATTCGGGCAGGTCGAACGTCGGCCGAACTTCAACCTCGAACTCGTAGACGAATTCGCCGTCGTCCGGCAGTTGAATGGCGGCGAAGTCGATGTTCGGCTGGTTGAGCGGCTTGATCTTTTCTTCTTTGTCGATCTGGTCGAGCGTTTGCATCAGCAGGCCGGCCTTCACCCGCTCGGTCACTTCCTTGCGATAGCGGCGTTCAATCAACTTGCGCGGCGTCTTTCCGGGACGGAAGCCCGACACGCTGGCGTTGAACACGAGTTCCGTGTATTCCTTGTGCAGGAAGCGGTCGATTTCCGACCGGGGCACCGACACCTTCAGGTGCTTGCGGCAGGGGCCGGCGTCGCTGACGTCGACCGCCATTTCGACCTTTTCCGCGTCGGGGATTGCATCGACGACCACGTCGCCTTCCGCCGTCTCGACGGCGGCCGCCGACTTTTCTTTATCTTCCGCGGTCGCCGTTCCGGCTTCGGTATCCGACATGATTTCGCCTCGATGCACGTTCAACTCGGCTGGACAGTCCAAAAGTACAAAAAGCCTGTCCGATCTTGCAGGCGCCGTGCGGTGGCAAGGCGGCTTCTGCGTAAGATCGTCAGGCTCGCGAAGAGCGGGTGAACGGATTCGAACCGTCGACACCCACGTTGGCAACGTGGTGCTCTACCACTGAGCTACACCCGCAGGGTAGAAGATCGCTTCGGGCCATTGGGCCGTGTGCGGCAATATGGTACGCTCGAAATCGGTGAATTCAAGCGCCGGCCGCCCCGGCGGCGGAAAAATCACGGTCCTGCTTGATGCAACCGCTTAAAGGAAAAAGGGTTGCCATCGGCGTCCTGCTACTCGTCGCACACTTCCCGCAGCACGTCCTCGCTGACGTAAATCGGAACGCGGGCTGTCACTGCGACGGCGATGGCGTCGCTGGGTCGGCAGTCGATTTCCAGGGTTTCGCCGTCCTTCTCCACCCGCAGTTTGGCGAAGTAGGTGTGTTCCTTCAGTTCCGAAATCACGATGTCGGCGAGCCGACCGCCCATTTCTTCGACCACCTGTACGATCAGGTCGTGCGTCAAGGGGCGGGGCGAGTC
This sequence comes from Planctomycetia bacterium, assembly GCA_051648425.1. Classification (GTDB taxonomy): domain Bacteria; phylum Planctomycetota; class Planctomycetia; order Kolteriales; family Kolteriaceae; genus JBOFFD01. The sequence goes on along the minus strand of JBOFFD010001230.1, from coordinate 1,880 downwards.
CATACGCTTCACCCGGCGGTCGATGCTGGTCGCCTCGAAGATGCCGATGACGATGGTGAACTTCCGGTCGCCGTCGACCTCGCGAAGCTCGACGAACTGTTGTTCGTTCACTTCGCTGATGATGATGCGCCGCAACGCCATTTGTACGGTCATTCGTGTGTCGATCCCTTCCCGAAGGCCGCGTTTCCCTCATGGTAAAGGCGCGTCGGGAAGCTTTCAACCAAGACGGAATGTTTCAAACGGCCCGTCGCGTGACGCCGGACCGGAATTCCATCCAACACGGAGTCGAGTTTTCTATCTAGTCCGCTGTTAAGGGAGCCGGCTCCGTTTTTTCGATTCGGCCGTCGCGATGAAAGCGCAGCGAGCCGGTAGGGAAAGCCCGCGGAATGGCGGCGGCCGCGCGCAGGTCGTCGGTTTGGCCGGCGAGCGCTTTCGCCAGCGTTACGCCGAACCACTCGCGGTAGCCCAGGTACGCCATCGTGATGCGGGGGTTGATCTCGACGACGCGGTCCAGCGAGCCGTCGTCGGCCGGTCCCAGAATCACGTCGAGACCGAAGTAACGCTGCGTGAAGCCGTACTCGGCCAGCCGCGCGACGGCGGACTCGGCCAGCCGGCGAGCGCGGTCGGCGAGTGGCGCCGGAAGCGGAAATCGGCCGCCGTCGTAGTGAAGTCGACCGAAGCCGTCGGCGTCTTCGGGGGTGGATACTGATTGTTCCATCGCGGGTAGGATGATGGGCGGTTGACCTTTCGGGTGGACGACGGTGACGCTGGCGGCAAGCCCTTCGTGGTAGGCCTGCACCATCAGTTCGTCGGCGACCCCCTCCGACCGCAGTTTCTCCAAGAGCAGATCGAGACGGACTCCCTTAACGCGAGCGGTCCCCACGCCGCCGGCGCCCGAACGCGGCTTGACCATCAGATCGCCGTAGGCTGCCGCTCCTTCCAAATGCAACGAGGCGGCGATCGGCGACACCAAGCCGAGGGTCGGCAGCGCCAAGTCGCCTAGTAGATTGGCGGCCCGCACCTTGTCGGCGGCGGCCTCGATGAAACTGATCGATTGCAACGCCAGTCGGCCGCCGCCCCACATCACCCAACCGCAGACACCCGTCAGGGTTTCGCGGAGTTCCGGGGCGATGACGATCGTCGCGTCGGCGACGCCGGCGAGCCGTTCGACCGTGACGCGCAGGTCGCCGGTCGTCTCGATGCTTACGCCGGGGGCGTCAAGCGGCGGCTGACCGGGGTGCAGGGCGGCGACGACCGCGTTCCCCGGCAGCGCGGCGAGGTCGGACGCGACGGCCGTCAGCATCGCCCGGCCGAGCGGATGCAGGGCGGCCGGGCCTTCGTCGACCGCCAGCGACGCGCTAAGGTGTTCGTAGACAAACCAACGTTTGGCTTTCGTTTCCCAATCCTCGCTTGCTGAACCGCCGTCGGGGGCGGTGGGTGAAACTGTCGCGGAACTCCGCCGAGCGTTGTATTCTCGCGGAGCTTCTTGCTACATTGCCAACTAAGGGATGCCGCCGTCCATCAATTTTTTCGGGTTGAGCAAGCCATGAGCGAAGAACAGCCGTCGATTCCCCAGCCGGTTCCCACCGAGTTCCACCTGACGCTGCCCAAGGCCGCGGCCCTCGCGATCTTGGCGACGTGCCACGGCCTCATGCCGGCGACGATCGTCTTGTGGGGCATGCGGTACATTACGGAAATCGTCGCCCTGCCGGTGATGTTCATCTGCCTCATTCTGAGTTTCGCGATGCTGCCGGCCGTCTGGAAGATGACGCCGGACGAGTAACGGCCGCCAGGAGTTGGCAAATCGATGGTCCAAACCAGGGCGCCTCGTTAGCCGCCACTTTCCGCAGCGGCGCGTCGAACCTTCTTTTTAGCCGGGG
>JBOFFD010001229.1:0-1899 GCA_051648425.1 Planctomycetia bacterium | reverse complement strand
CGGTTTCTGCGGAACTGGGCGGCCCCGGCTTCACCGGCGAAGGTTGGGAAAACGGCGGCAAAGCCACCTACGGCGGCGACCCGCGCGCCGTCAAAGGCGGCGCCCTCACCTACCCGATCCGCGACTGGCCCGGCAACCTTCGCATGGCCGGCACCGGCTACAACACCTGGCTCAACTACACCATCCGCGACCTCTGCTACATGAGCCTCTTGACGCTCGACCCGAACACGCTCGAATTCCAACCCGGCCTCGCCAGCCACTGGAAGATCAGCGAAGACAAGATGACCTTCCAGTTCCGCATCGATCCGCGCGCGACGTGGTCCGACGGCCGACCGGTCGTCGCCGAGGACGCGGTCGCGACCTGGAAGATGCACATGGACGAAACGCTGCTCGAGCCGTCGTCCATCCTCGTCTTCGAGAAACTCGAACAGCCGAAGGCGGTGTCGAAGTACATCGTCGAAGTGAAGGCGAAGTCGAAGAACTGGCGCAACTTACTCTATTTCAGCGGCATGACGCTCTTCCCGGCGCACGTCGTCGGCAAACTGACCGGCAAACAGTATCTCGACGAATACAACTACAAATATCTGCCGTTCAGCGGCCCATACATGGTGAAGGACGAAGACGTTAAGAAAGGCGAATCGGTGACGCTGTCCCGCCGCGCCGATTGGTGGGCGGACGGCGACGAACGCTACGTCGGCCTGTACAATTTCAATAAGATCCGATTCCGCGTCGTGCAGGATCCGACCGCTTCCTACAACATGCTCTTGAAGGGCGACTTCGACTATATGTTCATTCCGAAGGCGGAATGGTGGGTCGAAGACATGCCGAAACAGGAGCCGGTGAAAAAAGGCTGGCTCGTCCGCACCAAGTTCTTCAACGACGCCCCGAACGGCGTCTCCGGCTTCGCGGCGAATTCCCGCAAAGCGCCGCTCGACGACGTCCGCGTCCGGCAGGCGTTGCAGCACCTGTACGACCGCAAGACGCTCATCGAAAAACTCGCCTACGACGAGTACCTGCCGACCGACTCCCACCACCCCGGCAGCGAATACGCGAACCCCGCGAACGCGCCGATCGGCTTCGATCTGAAGAAGGCGTCGGAACTGCTGGCCGAGGCCGGCTGGAAGGAACGCGGACCGGACGGCTTCCTGCGTAAAGACGGCAAGCCGCTGAAACTTACCCTTACTTGGTACAATAAGAACCAGGAGAAATTCCTCACCAGCTTCAAGGAGACCGCCCGGCAGGGGGGCGTCGACGTCGTTCTGGAATACATCAGTCCCGAAGCGATGTGGCAGAAGCTGATGGAACGGCAGTTCGAGCTGTGTCACATCAAGTGGGGCGGCCTCGTCTTCCCCAACCCGGAGACGTCATACCACAGCAAGCTCGCCGACAAGAACGACAACAACAACATCACCGGCTTCAAAAACAAGCGGGTCGACGAACTGTGCGACGCCTACGACCTGGCGTTCGACCAGCCGGAACGGGTGAAGATCGTCAAGGAAATCGACCACTTGGTCTACCAACAGCATCCGTACATCCTGGAATGGTATCAGCCGTGCCAGCGGGTGGCGTATTGGGACAAGTTCGGCATGCCGGAATTCGGCCTGCACCGCACGCTGGAATTCGAGGACGCCTTCGCCTGCTGGTGGATCGATCCGGAAAAGGAAAAGACGCTGGCCGCCGCGCGGAAAAACGGCACGCCGCTGCCCGTGCCGCCGATGGACAACCGCTACTGGCAGCAGAAGAAGGCCGCCGCCACCGCCGCGGCCTCGACTCCCGCCGCCGCTTCGCCGAAGGCGAACTGACCCGGCATGGGCGCCTACATCGTTCGACGACTGCTGCTCATGATCCCGACGTTCCTCGGCGTCACCATGGTCGTCTTCCTCATCACCCGCGCGGTGC
>JBOFFD010001228.1:0-1550 GCA_051648425.1 Planctomycetia bacterium | reverse complement strand
CCGGGACCAATCTTCATCGGTCAAGGGGTGAGGAACCGTTCGGTGGCGCCGGCCCGCGCCGTCGAAGCGCAACACCTTCTGTATAGCGCCGGGCTGGACGTCGAACTGCGGACGTACCAGGCCGGGCATGAGACGACGCCGGAAATGTTGCGCGACGTCGACCGCTGGATTATGCGCCGCTGCTTCTAAGACGGCGGGTTGCGGCGGCAAAGCCGCGGATCAAACACGGCGCGGTGGGTCGAGCGGTTTCAAGCTCGATCCACCCCGCGCCCGCCGACCGCATCTCACGTCTAAGACGATCTTCCTCTTCGGCCGCCCGTCGTTCATATTCCTTCCGATAGCCTTCGTCCGACGTATCGACCACGCGGCGTCGACCGGTGGCGGCGTCTTCCACGCGGACGAGTCCCATCGCCGGCAGCGACCGCTCCACCGGATGAATGACGCGGACGGCGTACACCGTTCCTCTTCTCGCCCAACGGCGGACGTCTTCGCAAAGGCCGACGTCGCGGAAGTCGCCGACGACGACCAACACGCTCCCCGGCTTCACCAACCGTTCGACCGCGGCCGCCGTCGGTCGGCCGCCGATCGGTCCGTCGTCGAGCAACGCCTCGACGACGCGCCGGGCCGTTCGCTCGCCGCCGGCGGCCGGCAGATTCGCGCGGGTCGACGATCCGGCCGGCGTGGAAAAAGTCCACAGTCCGACGCGGTCGCCAACGGCCGTCGCGGCGAAGGCGAGCAGCGCGGCGGCTTCGGCGGCCGCCTGTTCCTTCGTCCGACTTGCCGGACCGGCGTCGTCCCAACCGCCGACCTGCATCGTCGGCGAACGGTCGACCAACAGCCACAACGTCCGCAACCGTTCGGCGACGAATTGTTTGACGTACGGCTCGCCGAAACGCGAACTGGCGCGGGGGTCGATCATGCGGGCGTCGTCGGCCGGATCAAGCCGACGGACGTCGCCGAATTCCAGCCCGGCGGCCCCAAGCGATCCGCGGTGAAACCCGGGAGGCGCGGCCGCCGCCGACCGGCGACTCCCTAAGACCAACCGTCGCCGGTGGAACCGTCTTACTTCCCAATCGTTCACGTCGCACGACTGTTCTTTCATGGCGCGGTTGCGTAAGGAATTCGCCGGCGTTGAGAAAGTCCGCCGGCGGCGTTCGATTTCCCATAGTACGACATTCAGGGGCGTCGCCGCGGTTGGGACGGCCGATCGACGCCTGGAGGGCCGACCGTGGACGCGACGAAACCGAACGACGACGCGACGACATCCGTCGAGTTCGAGATGAACATCATCGGGACGCGGGTGAAAGCGCGGGCCGACGTGCCCATCGGCAAGACCCTGCCCGACGCCATCCTGCCGATCCTACAAGGGGCGGCGGAGATGGCCGTCGACGTGGCGGTCGGGCAAGCCGTTTCCGAGGGGAAGAAAGTCCAGTGTAAGATGGGCTGCGGCGCCTGCTGTCGGCAGCTCGTCGGCATCCCGAGAATGGAGGCGCGCCGGCTGCGCCGATTGGTCGCCGAGCTGCCGCCGGAGCGCCGCGGCGAAATCGTCC
>JBOFFD010001227.1:0-3849 GCA_051648425.1 Planctomycetia bacterium | reverse complement strand
TCGGGTTGCGGTCGCGCACGCAGGCGATGAAGTTCTCCCAGTGCGCCCGCGTCTGGCCGTCGCGCTTCAGGTCCGGCATGTTCGGCACGGCGATGAACTCTTCGCCCTTGGCGGTCGCCTTCTCGGCCGAGTTCGTCGGCCGGTCGCGCAGAACCTGTTCCTTGATCGTGTAGCCGCGCTTGCCTTCGTCGAAGAGAATCGTCCCCGTATGGCCGCGGATGACTTCCTCGATGGCGTGGTCGTTCACCATGCTGGCGGTGACAATGAGCTGGCAGCCTTCATCGAAGTCGGCCACCACCGTGGCGACGTCGGGCACGTCGCGGCCGTCGTATTCCATGAAGATCCCGCCCGCGCCGACCACCCGCCGCGGTTCGCGCACCCCCATCGCCTTCATGAACCGCGTCGTCCGGTGGACGAACAGGTCGGTGAACACGCCGCCGCCGAATTCCCAGTAGCAGCGCCACTGGAAGTAGCGGGCGCGGTCGAACGGCATCTTCGGCGCGAGGCCGAATTCCGTCCCCAGGAACATGTCCCAGTTGACGTTCTTCGGCGTCATATCCTTGGTCAGCTTGTAGTACCGCCACTGGCCGATCGAGCTGTTGCGGTAGTAGTGCGTCTGCGCCTGCACGACCTTGCCGATGCGCCCCTGCGCGATCTGTTCGTGGGCGTGGTCCCACATCGTGTCGGAGGCCGACTGCACGCCCACCTGCATCACGCGGTTGTACCGCTTGACGGCGTCGACGACGGCGTAGCCTTCCTCGATCTTCTTCACCATCGGCTTTTCGCAGTAGACGTCCTTGCCCGCTTCGCAGGCGTCGATCGTCATCTTGGCGTGCCAATGGTCGGGCGAGGCGATGCAGACGACGTCGACGTCTTTATCCGCCAGCATGTCGCGGTAGTCTTCGTACTTCTTGCATTCCGATTTGACGTTGATGTCGCCGTGGAATTTGTCGATCTTGGCGGCCGATTCGTCGCGGTGGCGGTTGAAGACGTCGCAGACGGCCACCGCCTGCACCTTGTGGCCGTCCTTCGTCATGTCCAGCACGCGGTCGATGTGCGACTGGCACCGGCCGCCCACCCCGATGAACCCGACCCGAATCGTGTCGTTCGGCCCGATCGCCGCGACGGCTCGTTGCACCGACTGCGTCGCCGCGCTAACCACCGCGGCGGTCGCCGCCGCCCCTTGCATGAACTCGCGCCGTTTCACTTCGCCCATCGCCCGTCTCCTGTTGCTCGGCGTTCCGCGCCGCCGCGAGGGCCGTCGCGCTCCGCCGACGCCCGTCGGTTCGTGCCAAGTCGTCGATTCGTGAAGAGTCAGTGTAACTAGCCGGCCGCCGGTTTGCCAGCCTTCCCCGGCCGATTCCCGCTCGGGCGCGCCAGTGAAAGTTGGCAAAGACTTCCTGTCCGCGGATTCTAAAGGCGGCGTCCCCCCACATTCCCTTGTGGTGCAGGCGTCCCGCCTGCTTTCCCTTGTGGTGAAGGCGTCCCACTTGCTTTCCGTGTCACACCAACGGTCCTTCGGTTCGTGCAAGCGGCACGCCCGCACCACAAGACCAGTTCACCCTCCCGCCCCTTGCCCGCCGCCGCCGCTCCGCTAGGGTTGATCGAAGGAAAACTTTTTCTCCCTGCTTCGCAAGGCCGCACGGACGTCGGCCGGCCCACCGACGGGGCCGACTTCCACGTTCGGCTTCGGAGTCCCTGTGTTCCAGCGCCTCACCGACCACGCCTTTCAGAAAGTCATCGAACTGTCGCGCCGCTACGGCGTCAGCGTCGACGCCGTGCAGGCCCTCTTGCAAGCCGTCGCCAATGGCGGCGGTACGATGGCCCAATTCAGCCACAACGACCTCGGCGGTTCCGGCCAGTGGATGCAGGGTGGCATGACGATGGTCGGCGACATGTTCAACAACGGCCTGAAATACACCGTCGACGGCCTCTGCCGCGAGTTGTCGCAACTGCTGCGCGAGCAACCGTTCGCCCCGCCCGAGCCGCCGACCGGAGGTTCCTATTCCAGTGGTTCCTTCTCAGGCGGTTCGTCGCAGTCGCAATGGCAGGGCGGCGGTTCGTCGTTCGGTTCGTCGTTTGGCGGTTACGGCGACTGGTGGCCCGGCGACCTTGGCCGACCGAACGCCAGCGGCGGCCAGAACAACGTCCGCTACGCCTACTTCGCCGGCCCCCGCCGCTTGGCGGTCGACGTCGGCGGCAACGTCGCCGTCTACGACACCCTCGACCACCAGATCGGCGGCGTTTCGCAGCAGCAGGGCGGCGGCTCGTCGCTCACCTTCAGCAGCCAGTACGGCACCGTCGAACTATGGCGGCTGCCGCTCGTCTCCGGCGCCGCCCCCGCCGCGCCGCCCCCGCCTCCCCCGGCCTGGCAGCCGACCGTCCCGCCCCCCACGCCGGTCGACGCGCAGGAATCCGACGTCTTCGCCAAACTGGAACGGTTGGCCGAACTGAAAGCGCGCGGCATCGTCACCGAAGAAGAATTCGCCGCCAAGAAGGCCGAACTCTTAAGCCGACTCTAAGACGGCGTCGCTCAGGCGGTGTACGGACAGGCGGCGAGCTGACCGCCGATCTTTGGTTCCAACAGCGGAATGTTCGCCGAACATTCGGGGCGGGCGACCGGGCAGCGGGTGTGGAAGCAGCAGCCCGACGGCTTGCGGCGCGGATTGGGAATCTCGCCGACCAGCCGAACCCGGCCGCTGCGGTCGCCTCCCGGTTCGGGTCGCGGAATCGCGGAGAGCAGCGCCTGCGAATATGGGTGTCGCGGCGTGTGAAAGACGCCGTCGGACGGGCCGATTTCGACCAGATTGCCCAGATACATGACGGCGATGCGGTCGCTGATGTGATGCACGACGGAAAGATCGTGCGCGACAAAGAGGTAAGTCAGACCGAACTCTTCCTGCAGGTCCTGCATTAAGTTGACGACCTGCGCCTGCACGGAGACGTCGAGCGCCGACACTGGTTCGTCGGCGATGATGATCTTCGGCTGGGCGGCCAGGGCGCGGGCGATGCCGATCCGTTGACGCTGCCCGCCGGAGAACTCGTGCGGATACCGCCCGACCGCCTCCATCGGCAGGCCGACCCTTTCCAACAGTTCGACCATCCGTTTGCCGCGGTCGCGGCGATTCAGTTTCGTGTGGATGCGCAGCGGCGCGTCCAAGACGTCGCGCACCGTCATCCGCGGATTCAGCGACGAATACGGATCCTGAAAGATCATCTGAAGGTGCGCGCGGTACGGCCGCATCCGTCGGTTCGACAACGTCAGCAGGTCGACCGGGCCATGCTCGGCGTGGTAGATCACCTTGCCTTCGACGACCACCCCCGGCGCCATCGTCGTAAGCAAATTGACGATCGCCTTGGCCGCCGTGCTTTTGCCGCAGCCCGATTCGCCGACCAACCCCAACACTTCGCCGCGGTTTAATGTGAACGACACGTCGTCGACGGCGCGCACCTCGGCCACCTTGCGGCGGAAGACGCCGCCCCACACCGGATAGCGCACGGTCAGATTCTGAACTTCCAACAGTGGGGCGGTCACGGCGCGGTTCCTTGCACGGTCGACGGCCCGACGGTCTTACTGAGCGCTTCCGATTCCACGAGATGGCACCGCGCCAGTCGGCCGCCGCCGAGATCGTACAGCGGCGGTTCGACCGTCCAACACTTCTCCAGCACTTGGTCGCAGCGGTTGGCGAACTTGCAGCCGGCCGGCATGTTCTGAAGCGACGGCACGTTGCCGGGGATCGCGACGAGCCGCCGACGGCGCTCGCCGCGCGCCGGCAGCGACCGCAGCAGGCCCTGCGCGTACGGGTGTTTGGGGTCGGCGAACAACTGCGCCGTCGTCGCCGATTCCTG
>JBOFFD010001226.1:0-5521 GCA_051648425.1 Planctomycetia bacterium | reverse complement strand
GCGGCGGCCGGCGTCGCCGTCAAATGCACCGGCCTGAGCTGGAAAGCATCACTTGGCGTCGGCCTCGGGCTGGCGCACATGGGTGAGTTTTCCTTCGTCTTAACGTTGGAAGCGATGTCGACCGGGCTTATTTCGCAGGAAGTCTACGCGCGAGTCCTCGCCGTCGCCGTGGCGTCGCTCGCCTTGACGCCCCCCTTGCTGCGGCTGGGTTCGCGCCTGGTCGGCGATGAAGAGGAGCAGACCGCCGACGAAAACGCCGTACCGGTCGCGGCGAAGAAAAGCGCCGGGGCGACGGGCGAAACCACGTTCGACCATGCGTCGCAGAATTTTCGCGGCGCGGTGGTCGTCGGGTTGGGGGTGGTTGGCCGACAGTTGGCGTCGCGCCTGGAAACCGACGGCTGGCGCGTCTGCACGCTCGACATGAGTCCCGTGAACCTGCACCCGTTCGCGCAGCAGGGATTTCGCACCGTCGCGGGCGACGCCACCGACGTCGACGTGCTGCGGCGCGCCTATGCCGACGTCGCGCGGCTGGTGGTCGTAACGGTGCCGGACGATTCCGCCGCCGTGGCGATCGTCGCCAAGGTTCGCACGATGAACCGCATCGGACGGATTCTGGTGCGCTGCCGGTATCAAGCCAGTTCGCAGCCGCTCACGCGGGCCGGCGCGACCCGCATCGTCAGCGAGGAAGTCGAAGCGTCGGCCGCGCTGATTAAGATGCTCGAGGAAGAACAGATGCCGACCGAAGTGCCGACCTGGTCGTCGCGCGCCTCGTTTTAGTCAGACGGGACGGCCGTCGGTCGCGGCGGCTTCCAACAGGCGACGGCCGGTGTTCCAGAGTTGCTGTAAGACGCGGGTCGTCTTCCCTTCGTCCGCTTCGTCGTTCAGAGCGCGCACCAGCGCCGCGCCGCGGGCTTCGCCCAAGAGCGCCGCCACCGCCGGCAACAATTCTTCGTCGACGTTCCACGACGGCGCCGGCGGCGCCGCCAGTTTGACGGGGATCACCTGTTCAACCCGGTCGCCTAAGATTTCGCGGGTGTAGTCGACCAGGTCTAAAATGTTTTGCTCTTTGGGGAACGGCGAGTTGCGGTTCCGCCAATCGTACGGCGGGTTCCATTCCAGCGGCGGCGGCAGCGCGTCGAGGTGCGTGACCACCGCCAGCAGCCGGGGCCGTTTGCGTTCGGGGTGGTCGTCGAACCATTTCGCGGCCTCGGCGAGAAAGGCGGCGTCGGCCGAGCGGGCCGGGTTCATCGCGTCGAGCACCACCAGCACCAAATCGGCTTGGGTCATCGCCTCGCGGGTTTCGCGCCGCAGCGCCCGGCCGGCTTCCGCGTGGGCGTAGCCGGCGGTGTCGAAAAGAACAAGGCGGGCGTCGAGCTTCGGCGACGACAGTTCGTACCGTTTCGCGCCGTCGACCTGCGGCAGCACGTCGGCCGTGGCCGAGCGCCGTCCTAAGAGCGCGTTCACCAAGCTCGACTTGCCGGCCTTCACCTGCCCGACGATCGCCAGCACGACGTCGTCCGTCCGCGGTACGACCAGCGCCGCGCCGCTTTGTTCAGTCGAGGGCTGGGGTATCGCTTCGGTCTTCGGTGCGGAATCGGATTCGGCGGAGGCGGACGGCCCGTCGACCGCCTTCGGATCCGGGAATTGCGCCGACGTCAGTTCCCGCCAGCGCTTCGCACCGACCCGCAGCCGCCGGCTGTTCAGTTCGATCAACGAAGCGCCCATGCGCTGCACAAACAGCGAGTAGAACCATAAGAGGGCGTTTTCCTGAATCAGTTTCATCGCCGGATCGACGCCCATCTTACTGGCGAAGTAGCGAGCCGAGACGCCGACCGGATCGAATGGCGCGCGTAAGACGGTGTAAAGATTCGACGCCAACTGAAACCATTTCGGCGCCTTGGAAAGCGTGCGGCAGCGGTCGACCGTCAGCAGGTGGCTGCCGGGCAGGTCGCTGGTGAGCGTCCACAAGTCTTCCAGCGCCAGTTGACCAGCGGTCAGGATTTCGGGAATGGTGAGCGGGCCGGCCGGGTCTTTGGCGCCGGGGTGGTAGAAGCGGGCCAATTCCTCCGCCAACTCTTGGGCGGTCTTCATGTAGAACTGCGGGTCCATCGCCTGTTGCGGCGTGACGTCTCTGACCTTGCCGGCCCGCTCCAAGACCAGCTTCCAGGCTTGCTCGTCACGGTCGGTCCACTGTGGCAGCGGGTCGGCGACGACCGGGGCCTCCGCCGGCCGCCACCATCGGCCGAAAACGTACGCCAAACCCCAGCAGACCGGCAGCAGCCACCAAAGCCAGGTCATCCAGCCGGTCTGAACCAGCGCATAGGCGCCGACGGCGACGAAGGCCAGAATCGGACCGAAGGCGAGCAGCGACAGGACCGTCAGCCGAACGCCCCCCAGCGACAGCAGGGCGACCAGCGGTCCGACGCTCTTTTTGACCGCACGGGCCGACGGCGACGGACCAGTCATACCGCGGCTCCGGGCGATGAGGCGGCCGTGCGGCCCATTTGCCACAGGTTCTCGGCTCGAAGGATTTGGTCGCGATAAACCTGCCGCAGTTCCTCGGGCTTGGGAACATGGCCGGCGTGGATTTGGGCGTAGTACCAGCAGCAGGCTTTGCCCAGCGCGTAGGTCGAAGCGTAGGCCAACGCGGCGCCGGCGGCCGCCCCGACGGCGGTGCCGACGAACGGCACCAACTTCAAAAGTTCGCGCAGGGCCTGCCGAGTGACCACGCTCATGCCGACGGCGCCGGCCATTTCCATGAAGCGCGGCGCGGTCATTTCCTGTCGATAGACCCCCGCCAGATCGTAGACCAGACGTGACTGGATGCCCGCCAGGATGGGCAGGTCGACGTAGGGGACGGGCACCGCCGCCGCCGTGGCGGCCATGGTGCTGGCCGCCAGAATGTACGGGGCCGCCCGGCGTTCGTGCTCGTCGCGCAGGCCGCCCAGCGCGGCGTCGAGGGCCAGCAGCCCTTGGCGATAGGCCGACGGCAGCATCTGCACCAGCGCCGCCTTCAACCGGTCGCCGCCGAAGTTCGGCTCGGCGAAACCGTCTTCCGGTTTGGTGAGATCGATCGGCGTCACGCCGTCGACCAGTCCTTGAAATCGTTCGGCCTGCGCTCCCAAGTTCCGCGCCAAATCGAGCGGCAGCCCTTCCGGGCACCGCCCCGCCAGCAGTTCGGCAAGCAGTTTTTCGGCGGTCCATTCTTGGAACGGGTCGGGCGTCGGGTGGGGTTGGCCGAGGTAGTTCTGATGGAGCGTCGTCGGAACGAGCAGCACCGGGCGATGCGGATGCGCGGCGCGAATCCGCTTCAACGGTTCAACGATCGCTTCCAAGGCGTGGTCGGCCACGCGCGTGGTGACGATGACCACATGCGCCTGGTGCGACAGCGCGGCGACGTCTTCGTCGGGGTCGTAGCCGTGTTCGCCCAGACCGCGGGTGTCGAGGAACCGCAGCAGCGGGTCGTCGGCGGAAGGGAAGTCGTACTGCAGCGTGCTGCGGGTGGTCGGCCGATACCCTCGGCCGATGACCGCTTCCTCGGCCGACGTGAGGTGCTTGACGATCGAAGTCTTGCCGCTTTGCGTCTTGCCGAACAACCAGAAGATGGGGATGGGGGCGCGGGCCAGGACCGCGGGCGGCAGCTCGCTGGGAACGACCGCCGTGGAGGGTTGCTTCAGGAACGTTTGCAGCAGCCGGCCGAGCATGGAGTTTCCCCTGCGGAAAGCGAAACGGCGTCGAACGTCTGGTATGACGTCGACGCCGGAGCGCCTGCACTGGTATTCGCCCCTTTCGCCCACCTATTGGCGGGGGTCGACGGGCGTCGGGCGGCGAGGGCCGACCGTTATTCCATGTCGCCGAGCAAATCCAGTTCCAGGTCCGTGCTGAACAGTCTATCGACCGCCGCCTCGTTGATCGACGAAACCTCGGCCGAGTTGAACCCGACTTTCGGCTTATTCGTCGCTTCGAGAGCGGCAGCCAGTCCGACGTCGGCGCTACGGCTGGGCCGCGTCCGCAGCGTCAGGTTCCTCCGCGAAGCGCTGTAGGGGCTTTCGCCGCCGCTGGTTCGCGTGCTGACCATCCGGCCGGAACGGGTCTCGGCCGACCACGCCCGATACTGCATCTGAACGCGGCCGGCGCCGGCGCCGGGAGTGGCGCGGAAACGCAGGCGGTCGTTGGGACCGAGCAACAGGGACCGATTCGCGTTGATGCGGCTGGCGTCGATGCGGCGCCAAGCGCCACGACCGTTGAGGCGGAACTCGAACCGGCCGCCGACCGCCCGAAGCTGCGTCAGAGCGACGCCGCGGCGGATGCCGCCGGCGCGGGCGCCGGAGGCGGTGATCTGTTCCTCGCCGACCAGCGAATCGACCTCGATGCCGCGGACGGTGATGATCGGCCGGAGGTTGACTCGGGCGCTGGTATCAAGCACCGGGGCGAGCCGGCGGAGGATGTTGACCGTCAGCGTCGTTTGGGCGCTGGCGGTGGCGCCGTTCGACGTTTCCGTCGAGATGGCGACGACGGTCAGCGTCAGCGGACCGACGGGGACCGAAGTCGACGCGACCAGCCGCAACCCGTTCAGGTTGGCCGGCGTCAGAAGATACGAACCGTCGGCCTGCAAGGCACCGGCGGTCAAGACGGCGCCGGCGGGCACGCCCAAGATGCGGATCGACAGCGACTCGCTGCCGTCGACGTCGGTCAAATTGGCGGAGATCGTCAGCGGAATGAAGCGGTTCTGACGGCCGGTCGACGGTTGGGCGGCGACGGTCGGCGGCGATGCGACGACGTCGTCGACCAAGCGGTACGGTTCGGCGCCGATTGCGCCGTTGTCGGCCGAGAAGTACAGCACGTTGCCGATGTTGGTCAGCGAGTTCGGGCTGCTGCCGTTCGTGCCGGAGTTCAAATCCTGCAGCAGCGAGGCGTTGAGCGAACCGGGGGTGAAGCGGAAGACTTCCGAGCCGGTGGCCGAAGTGACGGCCGAGAAGAACAACGTGCCGTTGACGTTCACCAAGGAGGTCGGGTTGCTGCCCGCGCCGCCCGCCTGGACGTCGACCGCCAATTCCGGCGTCCCACCCGTGGTTCTGTACAGTTCGGCGCCGAAGAGCGCGTTGGTGGCGCTGAAGTACAGCTCGTTGCCGACCACCGTCAAGGCGGTGGGGTTGCTGCCGGCGGGGCCGGCGTTGACGTCGCCGAGCTGCGACGGGGCGGCCATTTGGTCGAACTTCCACAGTTCGCGGCCGTTGACGCCGTTGTTGGCCGCGAAGTAGAGCGCGCCGTTGAAGGTGGTGAGGCCGGTGGGGTCGCTGGAAGCGGCCGACGGATTGATGTCTTCCACCAAAACGGTGGAGGCGCCGTTCGTTTCAAACAGTTCCCGGCCGTTAATGCCGTCGTCGGCCGAGAAGTAAAGGAAACCGTTGAACACGGCAAGCGAGGCCGGCGAACTGCTCGCCGATCCCAGGTTGATGTCGGCGACGAGCGTCGGCGTCATGCCGACGAGCTTGTACAGTTCAGTCCCGGTGATAGTGTC
>JBOFFD010001225.1:0-3874 GCA_051648425.1 Planctomycetia bacterium | reverse complement strand
GAAGGTGCTGACCGGCGTCGGACTTCGGCAGCCGCGGCACCTCCGGGTAGCCCAACTGGCGCTGCAGCGTGGCGAAGAGGTACATCGGATCCTTGCCGACGTTCGCCGCCGCGATCTTCCCTTCCTTGACGTTGAACAGCACCGGGGCGGTCGGCTCGAAGCCTGGGTCGGAGCGGCGGCGAGTTTCGACGAACGATTCCGAACGGGTGTACACCAGTTCGGCGAAATCGCGGATGCCCAACTGCTGGCGGACGGTGCGGAAGTAGTCGCGCCAGGCGGGCGAGTAGAAGGCGTCGCCGGCGAGGCAGTCGAGGCCGTCGTTGTAGCCCAACTGGTTGCGGCTGAGGGCTTCCAACTGGAAGACGAACAAGCCGGCGGGGGTCGCGCCGGCGGCGCGGTAGGCGGCTTCGCGTTCCAGAATGAGCAGCGCCTGGGGGAAGGTGAAACGGGAGTCGTCGACCTCGGTCATGTAGACGACGAACGACTGCAACGGCGTGAAGTAGTGCGGCAGTTGCAGAAAGGCGTTGCTGAGTTCGCCGGAATGGCGCAGCTCGGCGGTGAGGAAGTCGACGGCGATCGGCAGGCGGGTGGAGGCGAGCAGTTCGGCGTGGATTTGGCCGAGAACGTCTTGGGTGGTCCGGCCGTCGGTCAAGCGTTCGCGCCAGACGCGGAAGAAGTAGGCCTGCTCGATGTACTCTTCGACTTCGTGGACGGGGGTCGGGGTTTCCATGATGCCGAAGTTATAGCGGCCGCGGGGGCCCGGCGGGGACGGCGCAAGCGCCACGGGAAGAAAAACCGGCAAATTCCACCAAAGAGAACCGCCGCCGATGGGCGATAAAGAGAGACAGTAGGGATCGACGGCGTTCGACCGTTGCCGATGGATCGGCGGGTCGAGCGCGGGCGGCGACGAACGTCGCCGGGCCGACAAGCGAATGGACGACGGCGGCCGTCGGCGAAGGACCGCCCGCAACTTTCCAAGGATGGAGGCGAACCATGGGTTTCCGCCAAGGTCGATATCTGAAAAGCGCCCTCGGCGGGCTGCCGGTGGTCGCGTTGGCCGGTGTCCTGGCCGTCGGCTGCTCGGTCGACGCCGTCTACCACGGCGACCTGGCCTTTCCGTTCTGGTTCCCCGTTCCGGTCCCGCAGTTGATCGGCGACAACATCCAGGACTGGAAGACGAAGGTTTACAACGAAGTGCCCATCATGCCGCCGGTGCGCGATTACGCCCCGGTGCTGTGCCTCGACCCGCCGGCCGAGTACGACGTCATCCGCGAGATGAAGAAGCCGAGCCATCCCGGCAACATTCCCTATCTGCGGGAAACGCACTACAACAATATGCAGATTGTTGTCGAGAAGCTGGTCGACTCCATCGACGAGTGCCGCTTCTATCCGCTGCTCGGCCCCGCGCAGCTTCACCACTGCCACTACAAGGTCACCATCTATTTCGACCGGATCCGTCACTCGATGTACCCGTTCTCGTGGGAAGTGACCGACAAGGACGTGGAGGTGCTCTACATCGACAAGGACCATCTCCACATCTGCACCAGCCCGGAAATGGAAGACATTCCGGAAAGCTACCGCGACATCTACGGGACCTACTGACCCACGGCCGCCACTTCGCCGAACAACCGACGCCCCGGGCCGGACGCCGCCGCTACTCCAGCGGACGACGGACGGCCCCGTGGGCATTTTTGCCTTTTTCGACCCACTACAATAGCTAGAAGAGCAATGTGCACTTACCGAGTCGCATGAATTGATAAATTTGCAGCAAAGCGATTTCGAGTCTTTTCGGGCGACGGCCGTCGTCGGGGCGCTCGCGCACATGCTCAGCGACATGGCCCACGAGTTCAACAATATCATGACGGTCGTGCCGATCTGCGCCGACCTTCTCGCCCGCCGCGTTCCGCCGGCGACGATCGTCGCCGAGCTGACCAAGACGATCCACGATTCCGTCGAACGCGGCAAGAACTTGACCCGGCGGATGCAACAGTTCCGCGAAACGCCTGGGCAGATGCGGGACGGCTGCGATTGGACGGAAACAGTTGACGAGGCGTTCGGCAGGCTGCTGAAGGCGGTGGACGGCCCTCCGCCCCGACCGTGCCACGCTTCGTCGCCGCGCTTGGTCGACTGCGATCAGTCGTGTCTCATGCACGTCACCACCATTTCGATCTGCCTATGGTTCGAGGCGAGCAGAGCGTGCGAGGCCGCGACGCTGGGCTTCGACGAAACGGCCGACGACGGGTCTTGGGTGCTTGAAATCGTCCCTTTGGCTGCGGCCGACGCTCCCGTCGACTGGCTGAAATGGCGGACGCAGTTCAACCGCGTCGGCGAAAACGGGCCCGGCCTCGGCCTGGAAGGGATGTTGCTTTCGCAACTCTTGGAACTTGGCGGCGGCTCGCTCGCTGTCCGGCCGGAACCATCCGGCGTCGTCTTGTCGATGCGCCTGCCGAGAACCGTCGTCTCTAATTGAAGCGCGGCCCGTCCGCCGCCTATCGTTTCCGGGCGAACCGGACCTCGCCGTGGACGATCACCAATTGCACCCGCCCGCGAACCTTCCAGCCGGCGAACGGGCAGTTGCGGGCCTTCGACTTGAACTCGCTTGGACGGATCACCCAGTCTTCGTCCGGGTCGATCAGCGCGACGTCGGCCTCCGCCCCCACCTTCAGGCTGCCGCGCGGGATGCCCAACACCCGCGCCGGATTCACCGTCAACGTCGCGATCAACCGGCTCCACGAAAGACGACCGCTTTCCACCAGCGCCTTCACCGACACCGGAAGCAGCGTTTCCACGCCGATCATGCCGAACGGAGCGGCGTCGAGTT
This sequence comes from Planctomycetia bacterium, assembly GCA_051648425.1. GTDB lineage: Bacteria > Planctomycetota > Planctomycetia > Kolteriales > Kolteriaceae > JBOFFD01. The sequence continues at coordinate 1,053 of JBOFFD010001225.1, read as the reverse complement.
CCGCCTGCTTCTGCTCGATCGTCCGCGGCGAATGCCCCGACGCGACGACGTCGATCGTTCCGTCGGTCAAGCCGTCGAGAATGGCCTCCACGTCGGCCCGCGTTCGCAATGGCGGGTTCACCTTGTAGTTCGAGTCGAACGACTCCAACAATTCTTCGGTGAGGGTGAAGTGGTGCGGGTGGGCCTCGGCGGTCGCCCGAGCGCCCGCCGCCTTCGCGATGCGCAGCGCCTTCACGCTGCCGGCCGTCGACAGGCTTTGCAGATGGATTCGACCGCCCGTCCAAGCCGCCAGCCGCAGATCGCGCTCCACCATGATCTCTTCGGCGGCGGCCGGCAGTCCCGCCATGCCCAACTTCGTGCTGTAGAAGCCTTCGTTCATCAGGCCGTTGCGCGTGAGTTCCGGCACTTCCGGGTGGCTGAGCACGGTCTTGCCCAGCATGGCGGCGTATTGCAGCGCCCGCCGCATGATGTCGGCGCCGGCGATCGGGCGGTCGCAGTCGCTGAAGGCCACGGCGCCACCCTGCGCCAAGCCGCCCATCTCGGCCAGTTCCTTGCCCAACCGGCCTTTCGTCACCGCGCCCACCGGCCAAACGTGTGCGTGCCCCGCCCGCTTCGCCTGCAACACGACGAACTCGGCCGCCGCCTGCGAATCGGTCGCCGGGTCGGCGTCGGGCATGCACGCCACGCTGGTGACGCCGCTTTCAAGCGCCGCGTGGGTGCCGGTGAAGATCGTCTCTTCGCCGTCGCTGCCCGGTTCGCGGAAATGCACGTGCATGTCGATCAAGCCGGGAACCACGTACTGGCCCGCGGCGTCGATCGTTTGGTCGGCGCGCACCGGCGGCGGTTCGGTCAGCGGCGTCAACCCGACGATGCGCTTGCCTTCGATCCAGAGGTCGCCCGGACCGTCGAAATCCTGGCTGGGGTCGATGATGCGGCCGCCGGTGATGCAAACGACTTTCTGGCTCACGCGCCGACCCTTTGCAACGCGCCGTCGATTCGTCGATCCGCCGTCGGCGCGGGGTCGCCGCACAGCAGGTGCATCACCGCCATCCG
>JBOFFD010001224.1:0-2402 GCA_051648425.1 Planctomycetia bacterium | reverse complement strand
GGCCCTCAGCCGGCCTGTCGGCCGCCTGGCTACTGCTGGGCGGGTTCGCGGCGCTGTGGGGCGTCCGCTGGGCGGCGGCCGTCCGGCGGCTCGACCCGCCGAGCGTGCAGGCGGCCGTCCGCACCGGGGTGCTGGGTTTGATCCTGCTCGACGCCGCCGGCGTCGCGGCCGTCGCCGGACCGGCCGCCGGCCTGGCCGTCCTACTTCTCTTCCCGCTCTCAACGACGATCGGCCGACGCCTCTACACGACCTGAACACCGTCCGTCGGCGAAGAAGTTCGTCGAACGGCGCGTATTACGTCGGCATGGATTTTCGTCGGAACGACTGATTTTTGGGGCTGGCGCCGACCGGTGCGATTCTTAAGCCCTGAAAGGCAGGGCTTCCAAGGTGTCAGGGGTCGTCTTTCGTAAGTAATTTGTGGGTCGAGACATGCCCGCCGTTTTTGTAGCGGCTTCGCTTCGTCGGCGGCTTCTTCGGGCCGCGCGGCGTTTTCCGGTGCATGCCGAGATCCACATGGCCGGCGATCTCTTTCAGAACGTCGGCGAATTTCGCCGCGCTCATTCCGTTGAATATCTCCCAGCACGGCGGCGGCAGCGCGATCATCATCCCGTCGTGCGTCTGCTTGATCTCCAACGCCAAGTAATAGCCCGACAGTTCGTCGGCCTTCTCCTCGCCGTGCGCCGCCCGCAGCGCCGCCTTGAGGACGGCGACCGCGTTCGCCGCCAGCAGCGCCAGGCAGAACACGAACAACGCCGCCTTCGGATAGCACAGCGTGCGGATCTCACACGCCAGCGTCTGAGTGACCTCCAAAAACAACGTCTCGATCGTCCAGCGCTCGCGGTATAATTCCGCGACCGCGACCCCCGACGCAACCTCCTCGGGCAGATTGGTCAAAAGGTCCACTTCCGCGTCGCCGTCGCGCGTGGGCGTCTCTAATTCCACGCTGACGCGGCGGTACGTCCGCGTCTCGCCGCCGAACGTCGACGCGACCTCCTGCTCGTACACCCTGCCGGTCGAACCGTCGCCGACGAAGCGCCGCGGACCTTTCAGAACGCCGCTGAAGCCGCCGTGCTGACGGATGAGGAAACAGGCGTTCTTCTTAGCGATCTCCAGAAGGAATTCGGCGGTGCAGAAGTTGCGGTCCGCCATCCAGACGTCGCCCTCGCACACCGTCCGCGAAACCTCGTCCAAGAGCGACCGTTCCTGCGCGTGCCCGTCGGGACTAAGAAAGACGTCGACGGCCAGGCCGGTTTCCGGCTCGAGCACCACCAGGGCTTTGCCCGGCAGCGGCGCGGCCCAGGTGGTCCGCAGTTCCTCGAGGCGGTGTTCGGTGGCCGAGAGATGGTTGCCGTCGAGGATGCGGAACCGATATCCCGGCAGCCACGGTTCGCGGCGCGCCGGCAAGGCGTCGACCGCCGCCGCCGCCCGCCGAGCCGAATCGCGGACCAGCTCGGCGGAAAGGCCGGTTTCCATGCGGTCGAGTTTGTCGTAGACGGCTTGGTCGGAGACGCCGAGCGCGTGGCGGCGGCGGCGGTAGGCGGCGTAGACCGACGGCTCGACGCCGAGGACCACCGAGTGCATCAGTTCGACGACGGCGGAGAAAAGCAAAGAACGCTGGTACTGCCGTTCGGCGGTGCGGTCGAACAGGGCGTCGAGCCGGTCGGCCTGGAAGAAGTTCTCGACGACCGCCCGCGCCATGACGCAGACGGGACGCTGCTGGACGAAAGCATCGAAAACCTTGGGCAACATCCGTGCGGCCTCGCGAAAGAGATTTCCTTAAGCGTTGCAAAACCATAGTTTACGCAAAGGCGATGCACCTTGGAAGCCCTGCCCTTTCAGGGCTACGGTCCGCCCCCTCTTTTGTTTGGCTCACGGCATCGTCCGCTGAAATTCCATGACGCCGCGATGCACCGATCGTTACAAGGCCGCTTTCGCCTGCACTTCGCCGCCGGCGATCGAGCCGAGCGCGTTGAGGACGTCCTGCGCCGTGTTCTGGCTGATGAACCGCACCGCGCCGTCGGCGAACAGCATGTTGCAGCCGCCGTCGTGCATGCTGCCCATGCGCGCCCAAGAACCGAGCTGGCCGAACTTCGGTGCGTTGTAATAGATGAAGTAGCTCCAGTCGTTGATGCCGTCCAAGGTGTTCAGACCGATCATCACCCAGCCGGTGTGGCCCCATTTGACGTTGGGCGTGCTGCCGTTGTAGACCCGGCGGGTCGTTTCCGCGACGGCGATCGTCTGCGACGTGCCGTCGGACAGATCCTTGAGCTGAATCAGGCAGTCGTCGTTGAACATGCGGACCGTCGGGGTGCTGCGATCGAGGTAAAGGTTCGCCGTCAACAAGGCCGCGTTGGTGACGAAGTCGTAGTTGGTGGCGGCGCTGGTGCCGTTGGGAACGGGGG
>JBOFFD010001223.1:0-2745 GCA_051648425.1 Planctomycetia bacterium | reverse complement strand
GCGGCTTCTTCGGCGCCGGCATCGGCATTCTGATGTTGGCGGTGCTCGGCCTGTTGGGAATCGACGACATCCACCGCCGCAACGGCGTCAAAAACGTGACGGCCGCCGTCATCAACGGCGTCGCCGCCGCAGTCTTCTCTTTCTCCGGCCTGGTCGAGTGGCCGGTGGCGGCGGTCATGGCCGTCGGCGCCTTGGCGGGCGGCTACGTCAGCGCCGGCATCGCAAGAAAAATCGGCCGCGACCGCGTCCGATGGGTCGTCATCGCCGTCGGCGCGACCGCCGTCCTGGCGACGGCGTATCCGTTTCTTAAACAGTTCGTCGCATGAATGTCGGCGGGCGATGTCTCAACGATCGCCGACGCCTAGCGGGTGGTTCGTATTACACCATAGACGCGCGGGGCTTAAGACGCAGATGCCGTTGAAGAGGAAGTACCGGCCGGGCCGATTTCTCAATCGAAACGGCGGTCAGAAGCCGTGGGTACGCTTTCGACGGCCGTCACTTTTCCCAACACCGCACTGGTCGATACCCAGCCGTTTTGTTTCCCCAGCGTATTTCCAATGAGAAGTTGGTCGTCCTCCATCGCCACAACGAGGTGGAGCAGGAAGTTTCCTTTCCATTCGACGAGTACAACGTCATCCACGTCGATTTCTCCGGGAGACGCCGGCGCCAGCGTGACGAGTCGTCCGCATTCGATTCGCCCGCGCATCGACCCGCCGATCGGCCGCACCTGAACCGACCGGCCGGCGGCAAGCTCCTTGCGGGCGTCGTTGACCCAACCCACTGACCGTTTCCTTTCGTCGGCTTAAACGAGGAAACGCCAACCGGGTACGTCGTCGACATACGCTTCCCAGTCGTCGGCCACACACTCTAAAAATTCGGCGAAACCGTCGGCGGCTGGCGTCGTCTTTCCATTCTCATGATTCCAACTGTGGATTCGTCCATCGGCGGTTGTCAGGAAGGCGTTGCCGCCGCCGCCCCACGCGATAACTGCGGCGGGTTCTCCATCGACGGCAATATCGTTTCGCAATTGGTCGATTCCACCCAACCAGTAGCCGTTGTGAACCTCCATCCCGATGACCTGGCCGAACTTCAGAAGGAATTCTCGAAAAGCAGGCTGCAACGGAAATCCACAGCGAAACTCAAAGAGGTCGACGGCATCCGCCGATTCAGGCGGGCCGAACGTCGGTTGACCTTCCCAGTCGCAACCGGGACGCGGCATTTGTCGAGCGACTTCGTGCAACCGATTCATGCTTCGTTCCAACATCGTGATTCCTCTGTGAGGCGATGCGGATCATCTTATTGCCGCCTGGTACGATCGAATCGGCGTTCAGTCTTCCTCTTTCTCGCGGCGGAGGAGTTCGGCTTTGCGTTCGACGCCCCAGCGGTAGCCGGAGAGGGTGCCGTCGTTGCGCACCACGCGGTGGCAAGGGATCGCCACGGCGATCGGGTTGGCGGCGCAGGCGGCGGCGACGGCCCGGCCGGCGGTCGGGCGGCCGATTTTGTCGGCCAGTTTGCTGTAGGTGGTCGTCGCGCCGGCCGGCACGCGGCGCAGCGTTTTCCACACGCGCTGCTGGAACGCGGTGCCCTGGGCGTCGAGCGGCAGGCTCAATCCTTGCGACGGCCGGGCGACGAAGTCGACCACGGCCGCCACGGTGTGCGCGAAGTCGGCGTCGCCTTCGGCGAGGTCGGCGGTCGGGAAGCGCTCGCGTAGGTCGGCCACGAGCACCGCCGGGTCGTCGCCAAGTAGGATGCTGCAGACGCCCTTGGCGGTCGCCGCCACTAGGATGGCGCCGAGCCAAGACTGTCCGAGGGCGTATCGGATGGTCGTACCGCGGAGGTCGGGGACGGCTTCCTCGAGGCGGCCGGTCGAAGGGACGCCGGCGTCGGCAAGTTCGGTTTTAACGCGACGGGCGTCGGCATAACCCTTCGGCGTTAGGCCGGTCTGCTCTTTGAAAAGCCGGTGGAAATGGTGCGGGTCGAGGCCGACGGCCAGCGCCAGTTCGTCGAGCGTCGGCGGTTTGGGCGCCGTTTCGATCAGCCGACAGGCGTGAGCCACCGCGACGGCCTGCTTCTCGCCGGGTGGCGTCGCCGTTGGTCGGCAGCGCAGGCAGGGACGAAAACCGGCGGCCTCGGCCTCGGCGACGCCGTCATGGAACCTCACGTTCGCGCGCTTGGGGGTCTTCGACGGACAGCCCGGCCGACAATAGACGCCGGTCGTCTTCACCGAGTAGAAGAACTCGCCGTCAGCGGTGACGTCGCGGTCGGCGACCGCCTTCCAACGGTCGTCGTCTCGTGGGTCGGCGGGGGTCTGGGTAATTTCGGCGTCGGTGATCGGCTGCGTCATGAATGCCCGTCTCAAGGAGTAGCGAAGTCGTCGGCCTTTTCGGTCATCGTATCGTCGGGCCGCTGCGGCGAGACTCCGATTCTTGCTTTCACACTCGGTTCTTCAAGTGGAAAGAAGGAAAATCAGGCGGGTCGACGCAAGTGTCGGACCAACAGTCCAAGTAAGAGTGTCTTGTTAGCCGCCGCTTTCCGCAGCGGCGCGTCCCGCGGTTGTCGGGCGGTGTCGCACGAATGGAAAAAACGCGCCGCGGAGGAAAGCGGCGGCTAGGCCGTGTTGACAAACCGCTTGCGAAAATGAGGCGTTTCGGTAGTTTGTGATGGAGGTCGACCTCAAGGAGGAGGCATTTCCATGCGGCGCTTCGAACTTTCCGACGAGCAGTGGGGACGGATCGAACCGTTGCT
>JBOFFD010001222.1:0-10689 GCA_051648425.1 Planctomycetia bacterium | reverse complement strand
AGCAACGGTTCGATCCGTCCCCACTGCTCGTCGGAAAGTTCGAAGCGCCGCATGGAAATGCCTCCTCCTTGAGGTCGACCTCCATCACAAACTACCGAAACGCCTCATTTTCGCAAGCGGTTTGTCAACACGGCCTAGGCCGCCATCACCGGAATACCATTGTCTCATCGGAAGAATCGCGGACGGACGGGTGGAAGACCACGGGATCGTACTTCCGCCGCAATCGGCTTCGCTCCTTTTTTTCGCCAAAGAACCGACCGTTCAATGAAAATTTTTTGCGACACTGTTGGTTTGGTCTGGAAAACTTCAGAACGGTAGGTTAGTCTAAACTGAGCCTCTCGTAGACCAGAATCAAAAACCTTCCGACGAACACTGTTCACAACTTCTATCGGAGTTATGAATCGTGAAAACTTTTTCGCGTAAAATTGTAGTTTTTTGGTTTACTTTGATCGGTCTGCGGGTGGACCTGGCGCACTTTGGCGTTTTGGTCGCAATGCTGCTGCAGACCTACCGCCATTCGCACGAAGCCCACCCCCGCAGCCATGCAGATAGCAATCGGCGATACCGATACGTGCTTCGCCGAGGGCACGGTGGGAGTCGTCTTGGGCGGCACCTCTCGGGCCTGGCGCGATCCGCCGGCTTCATCGGTGATGGCAATGCGTGCTCTCTTCCGAACTGATCGGCACGGTTTTCGCGTAACATGCGTTTCGGTGCCAAAGAGTTTCGGGATGCTTTGCAATCCATACAGGTCTGTCTATTACGCCGGCATGGATGTAAGTAGGCTGTAGGTGCCAGCGGACACGGCGTGCGAGCCGTCGCGGTACTACTTACATCCATGCCGACGTAATATATGGGGATAGTACATGATCTGCTGGAAAAACAGTGCTCTCCATCATCCCGCGAGATGAGTTACTCGCATTGATTGGCGCCAAGTTTTTGCTCTGACCAGCTTGTTTTCCGAGCAAGTCAGACAGTGGTGATACTCCATGCCTACTGATCGGAGCTTTTTTGTGCGGACATCGAAACTCTTCTCCACGCGGCTCGGATTCACGCTGATCGAACTGCTGGTGGTCATCGCCATCATCGGCGTCTTAATCGCCTTGCTGCTGCCGGCGATCCAGCAGGCCCGCGAAGCCGCCCGACTCAGCCAGTGCAAGAACAACTTGAAGCAGTTGGGCTTGGCCGTCACCAACTATCAAGACCAACACAAGGTCTACCCGCCGACGGCCATCAACAAGGGATCGTGGCAAAACAACAACAGCGCGTTCAACAATGCGTCCTTGTCGGTGCTGAACGCGTCGGGTTGGACGATGGTGCTGCCGTTCCTCGATCAGCAGGCGCTGTACGACCTGTACAACTTTGAACAGGCGGGCAGCGACTTCAAGCAGCCCGAAAACACCGGCCCGCTGATGGGCAGCGCCATCGCCAACACCACGGTGACCACCACGGTCGTCAGCGCGTTCCTGTGCCCCTCGGACACCGGGGTCATCAAACTGCCCAGCGGCGGCGGACACTACGGGACGACGGCCGGCCAGCCAGGCGGCGCAAAGACGGTGTACGATTTCTCGGCGTTGCGGGTCGGCGGCTGGCCGATCGACTGGGAAAATTCCATCGCGGAGACCAAGTACATGTTCGGCGAGAACGCCGCTTCGACGCCGGCCCACCTTATCGACGGCACGTCGAAAACGGTCGCGATTAATCACACCACGCTCGACATCGTCGACGGCTATACTTCGGCGTGGGGATACCGCGGCTGGGTCATGGGCGCCGTGAACCTGGTGGACGAGCCAATCAATCGATGGGCGTGCTGTTGGTGGCAGACGCCGCCGTGGCAGGTGTCCCCGCGCGTCGGCCGCTTGGGGGAATGGGGCGGCGCGGGCAGCCTGCATCCCGGCATCACCCTCGCGTGCTTCGCCGACGGCTCGGTCCACGTCATCTCGGAAACCACCGACCTTGGCGTGCTCCAAGCCCTCAGCTACATCGGCGACAGCCGCACGACCGATCTGCGTTTCTGATCGGCACGGTTTTCGCCCTGACGTCACATGCGGATTTCGACTGGTTCGCTGTTCCAGTAGTGTTGGATGAGAATTATCAGACTTCGCACCCGCGTAGCCGGCAACAACCGAATCGTCCCTCCGCGGACGATATGGATTCCGTGTCTATTTTTTGCTCAGGCCCGCCCACTTCCTGAGCATGTCAGCCTATTGTCACCGACGCACTTTCTTTTCGGGAGGATCGACATGCAGGATTTTAGGGGTTGTTTCAAACGTCGCGGCTTCACGTTGATCGAACTGCTCGTGGTGATCGCCATCATCGGCGTGTTGATCGCCTTGCTGCTGCCGGCCATTCAACAGGCGCGGGAAGCCGCTCGGGCAACCCAATGCCGCAATCAAATGCGTGAGCTTGCCTTGGCGGTCATCAACTATAACGACAGCCACAAAGTCTTCCCGCCGGCGAGTCTTTATAGGGGCGCGTGGACGGCGGACGCTCAGTACGCGGCCGCGCCGGTTCTCAACGCAAGTGGCTGGACGATGGTCTTGCCGTACATCGACCAACAAGCTTTGTACGACCAGTACAACTCCGACCATGCGGCCTTTGACTTTGTGCAATCGGGCCACACCGGCGCAGTGATCGGCAATTCACTGGTAAACTCGACTACCGTCGCCACGGTCATCCGCAACTTCATCTGCCCATCGGACGGCGGCCAAGTTCGGATTACCAGTTCGTATTACGGCAACGGCGCGAAGACGACCTATGACTTCTCGGCGCACCGCTATTGGGACGCCGTTTACGGCGCATGGTCGGACCGAGACCCCGCCCTCAGATTGATGTTCGGCGAAAACAGCGACTCCAGAATGACCCAATTGTTGGACGGCGCCACCAAAACCATCATGGTCAATCACACCACGCTGGACGTGGTCGACGGCTTCACGACCGCTTGGGGATACCGCGGCTGGGTAATGGGCGGCGTTACTTCGGTCACCGAATGGGACACCGTCAACCCGATGAACAATTGGGTTTGCTGCTCTTGGGATACTCCCGTACCCTTCACGCGCAGCAACCGCTTCGGGCGTCTGAGCGCATGGGCGAGCGTCGGCAGTATGCATGCGGGGGGCGCTTTGTCGACGATGGCCGACGGCTCGGTGCAGTTCATTTCGGAATCAACCGATGCGGAAGTTATCAAATCGCTCTCTTACATCGGTGACGGCCGGCTGACGACTCTGCCGTTCTAATCAGACGGCGTTTCGCATTTCCAATTCTTCCCTCGACCGCCGACGTCGTAGGCGGTTTTCACTTTTTCTGTTGGAGAACTTTCCGAATGGTTCCGACGATTCGCTACGCCTTGGGTTTGACAGTCATCGTCGCCGCCGTCGGCTGCGACGGCGCGCCGAAAGGCGACGTTCCCTCCCTCGTGCCCGTCAAGGGAACCGTCATGGTGAACGGCCAGCCGTTCACCGGCGGCTTGGTGACCTACCTACCGCAAGGCGACACCCGCGGCACGATCGCCTACGGCGCCACCGACGACAAAGGCGGCTACGTCTTGGAATCGCCGAAGCTTGGCAAGGGGACGCCCGCCGGCAAGTACCGAGTCACCGTCGGCAAGATGGTGATGGCGGACGGTTCGCCGATTCCAGCGAATACGGAGTCGATCGCGCTTCTGAAAACCAAGAACATGCTGGCGCCCGTCTTTTCCGACCCGCAGAAGACGATTCTGATCGCCGAGGTGCAGGAAGGTTCCGAGAAGCCGATCGACTTCGACCTGAAGTGACGGCTGATTGTCAGCGGGGGGCTTGACGGAGGAAGAAGGCCGACAGCCCCCGCGACCTTAGGTCGGCCGGCTTCGGCAGGTCGACCGCCGTCGGCCCCGATTCCGCCTCTTCGACGTCCGGCGCGTCGGAGCCGACGTCTTCGACCAGTTCCACCAATTCCGCCGCCGGCTCGGCCTCGGCCGCCGGCCGCAGCGAGACGGCGGCCAGTTCCGGGCCGAAACGCTCCACCTCGGCCGCCGGCGCAACGACTTCCCCGCTCGACCGCCGCGCCTGTTGCAGCACCTGCCACATGCTTCGTTCGCCGCGAACCGCCGTCAAGGCGTCGGTCGCCGACGCTTCCGGCGCCAAGTGGCGCGAACCGGCCAAGGCGGCCGCCGCGTCGCGGAGGAGAAGTTCTTCTTCCGGCGTCAAGACGCGCGGACCGACGCCCGCGCTCGCCTTTGGCGCGGCGGCGGGAGCCGGCGATCCGGGCGTCGGCGCTTCCGGCGGCGTTCGCGGGGCCGCCTCCTGGTAGCACGCCACGCACCGCGCCAGCGCGATGCGGGCCATCTTCTGCACCCGCGGCGAAGTCTCCGACGGGTTGCCGTCCTTGTCGCCGCACGACACCGTCAACGTCAGCGCGTTGATCGTCCGCTTGCTGCAACAGCACCCTTGGGCGAACGCAAGCGCCGCCTCGTACCGCACGCACTCGTTGCGGTCGGTGCGCAGGCTTTCAATGAGAGCCTTCTCGGCCTCCGGATAGTAGTGGCAGTTGATCGTCGCCAGGTACTTCACGGCGGCGCGACGGGCCTTCGCCTCGGCCTCTTCCTTCTGGATGGCCGCCGCCGCCCCCTGAGCCCCGGGTTGGGCGGCCTGGGCGTCGGTCGGCGTCTGCGGCGGACACAGCGACGGCACCACGCCCCCGGTGAACGAACTGAGCGGCGACGTAAACCCCGTCAGCAGCTTGCCGATCCCCGAGTTGCAGATGCACTGCTTGCACGCCTTGCAGCCGGCCTTCGTCAGCCCAAGCAGCGAAAACAGATTGGTCGGCGCGGCGGCGGGAGCGGCGACGGCCGGCGCGGCGGCAGCGGTCGGCGCGGCGACGGCCGCTGCGGCGGGGTCGGTCACCGGCGGCAGGTATTGCGCCCGCGCCGGCGTCGACCAAACCAGCGCCGTCAGACCGACGAAGAGCAGCGTTCGGAACCCAAGCGTCGGCACGACCGGCCCCCTTCGACGGAAAACGACAAGTGTTTTTCGCACCGGCATGGATCGGCGACCATTGATGGACGGACATCGGTCCGTCTTTATCATCGGTCGGCGACGGGGGTCGGGTTTCGCGGATCGTGAGGATTTGGGCGATGTTCTGAGCGGCGAGGGGTAGACCGGTGACAAACGAGCGGTTTCAGGTGCATTTCTTCAAGGCGGCCACGGCGGGAAGTAGGTCGTCGTACGACTGGAACCGCTCGGCCGCCTGCCGCGCCATCATCTTCATCACGACCCGTTCCACGGCGGCGGGCACTGACGGCGCAAGTTCGCGGATCGGCGTCGGATCCTCGAATGCGATTTTCTGAAGTATCTGCATCTGATTCTTGCCGTTGAACGGCAGTTGACCGGTCAACATTTGGTAAAACGCGACGCCCAGTGCATAGATGTCGGCTCGGTGATCGACCGATTCGTCGTTCATCTGCTCGAGCGGCATGAACTGAAGGGTGCCCATCGTCTTGCCGAGGTCGGCCATGTTGATCGAGAGCATTTTCGCCATTTCGGCGGCGTTTGCTTTCGCCAAGCCGAAGTCGGTGATCTTGGCGACGCCGTCCTTGGTCATCAATATGTTGGCGGGTTTCACGTCGCGGTGGATGATGCCGATGTCGAGCGACGCCTTCAGGCCGCGGGCGACCTGCAGCACTATTTCGACGGCGTGCTCGAACCGAAGTCGGCCGGCGCTGGCTACTAGTTGATGAAGAGCCAAGCCGTCGACATACTCAAGAACGATGTACGGCGGCTCGTGGGCGTCGTCGAAATCCCAAACCCGCACCACGTTGCGATGGTTGAGTTGGGCCAGCATACGGGCCTCGGCCTTGAACATCGCCAGTTCTTCGCCGGGGGACAACGAATTCGGCCGAATGACTTTGATGGCGACCGGCAGCCGCAGCGTTTGGTGGATGCCGCGATAGACGGTGCCGAAGCCACCCTCGCCGATCGGATGTTCGACGATGCACCGTCCGAGGATCGAGCCGGTTTCCAAGAAGCCGCCGCGCCGCGTGCGGAACGAAGCGACGTCGGGCTTCGACTCCGGCCCGTCGCCGTTCTGGGAAGTGCCGCCGAACGTCGTCCCGTCGAGCGTGTAGACTTTCGTCAGCGATTGAACAAGCGAATTAAGGGGTTGCGGCGCGGTGTCGGTCCGAGACGGAAGCACGACCTCCACCGGCGTGGCGGCACCAAAATCGGCATTCGTTTTCATGTAAGCTTGATCGGCGTCGAGCGTTACGGTGCTCGCTATCGGCTGGACCGGGTTGGGATGTACTACCTCCAACCGGGCGGACAATTCGCCGGCGAAATCGTCTCCCAAGAGAACCCGAACATCTTCCTTGCCGACATAGCCCTTCTGCGCCAACTTCAGCGTAGCAACCGCCATGCGTGAGATCATGCGATGTTCGACGAGCTGATCCATCAGCTTCCGGTCCGCGGCCGGAGCTGTTTCACGCCAGTTGACCAATCGAGCGACAAGAGCAGGCGGCAACTTCGCCACGTCGGCGAGCAGAGCGAGTTCCGCTCGATCGGCAGCTAGTAGCGGCATGGTATCTTCCCACCCCGACGTGTGCGCCACTCTCTCAGGCGATCGAACAACCGGCGTTGACGGCATGGGCGGAGCTCCATTTCTCCGGGGCGAAAGAAAATAGGCAAATGCCATGCCAGCTCAAACACCTTCCGATGACACACTCGAAATCCCTATGCCGTCACGTTATTTTTCTAGGCCAAATGTACTATCCGGCAAATCTTTATCAAAAGGATTCCGATTCATACCGAATCGAGACAAACGGCACGTGCAACACGAGAAGAAAATCAGTCAACTGATCGTCGAAACGATCAAAACGGTGTTTACCCAGATTGACCACATTGTTTTATCACCTTAACGTTACGGTGACTATAGAGAGGTCAAACTTTTGGAATGGTCGCCAGCTCCCTTTCGCTGGGACAATCGAACCCGAACCGCAGCGAAAGGATTGGGTCGGGCGAACTTTGCCGACGAGAATGCCGATAGTCCTTTAGCGGAGGGATTCGGCGTCGTTTCCTCTCAAGAGGCGACGATGGATCGCGGCCTTCGGGGCTGGAAGGGGCGCGGAATGCCAGGGCGTTCGAGAAACCATAGGCCGCTCGGCGGCTGGCTCGCCTTGGCGGCGGTCCACCTCGTGGCACCCGCCGTCGGCCGCGCCGACGACCCTTCGTTCCAGGCCGCCCGCTCGACGTTCGCCGAACCGTCGATCACGCAGGCGGTCGAAACCGTCGACGACGACGGCCGGCCGATCGATCTCCACGCCGTTCCCGTCGACACCGCCGCCGGCCGAGCGACGGCGACGCTTCGCGCCCGCCTGAGACCGAGCGGCGCCGGGGATTCCGCCGCCGGGGTTGTCGACGCCGGCTACTTCGAGCTACAGGAAGCCGCGACGGTCGAATCGATCCTGCAGGCTCAGTGCCTGTCTTGCGGCACCGGCTACCAGGCGCCGCCGACTTCCGACACCCCGCCACCCACTCAAGGCGGCCTCTGCGACGACGGCTGCTGCGCCATCGGTTGCGTCCCCGGCCGCGGCCGGTGTTCGCCCTGCGAGGGTAAATCCTACGCCGGCCGGCTCATCTGCCTGCTGCACGAATGCCTTTGCTGCCCCGACCCCTGTTATGAACCCCGCTGGATCCCGGCGGCCAACGCCTCGTTCTTCACCGATTCGCCCCGTCCTCACAACCAGATTCTGTTCCGCTGGGATTCGGCGGACCGCCTGACCCGGCCCGACCGCGCCGACTATTTCTGGGCGCGGGCCGACGGCCAGGGCCTCGGCCCCCAACCGACCGCCCCCGCGCGGGCGGCCACGTCGGTCGATTACAACGAACTGGTCATGGTCACCGAAGCCGCCGTCGGCAACTTCGGCGCCTTCATCGAAACCCCCTACCGCTCGGTCGACCCCGAGTTCGCCGCGCACGGCGCCGGTTTCCGCGACATGGTCATCGGCACTCGTTCGCTGGTCTTCGATTCCGAACTGGTGCAGGTCGGCGTCGTCTTCCGCACCTACCTCCCCACTGGCGAAGCGATCAAGGGGTTGGGGACGGAACACGTCTCGCTCGAGCCGGGCGTGACCCTGTCGGTGAAGTTGGCCCCCGACTTCTGGATGCAGGGCGAAGTCCGCGAGTGGATTCCGCTTGGGGGCGACTCCGACTATGAAGGCGCCATCCTGAGGACGAACCTCAGTTGGAACAAGGTGCTCTGCCGGCTCGGCCCACAGGTCGAAACCATCGGCACCTTCGAATACAGCGGCTGGTCGTTCCAAGACGGCCTGTTCACCGATCCCTTCTTCGGGGCGCAAAAGGCGAGCGGCACTACCTACGTCCATCTGGGCATGGGAATCCGTCTGGCGATCTGCGAACGGCTGGACTTGGGCGTGGCCGTCGACTGGGGCTGCGGCGAAGACCGTTGGTACAACAACATGGTGCGCAGCGAGTTCCGCGTCTTATACTGACCCTAAGACACCGCAACAATCAAATGAAAGACACTCCTTTACTCTCTTTCTCCGGAAGCAACACCGCAGAAATCTGTCTTTCGAGCATTCAAAACGCGCAAAAAACATTGACAATTTCGCCAACAACGATAGCATTTTACTAACGCACACACATGAAATAAAGTATAGACGGTTCCATTCGGGACACGCGATACGTCGCTTAAATACACCGGTGCCTTTGGTACCGGCGATCGGCGTCATTGCCCCTTATTCTCTTCGACCTACGCTAACATCGGTCGGTAAATCGTCGCATCCATCCGTGATTCGTCGTCGATTCATTTCATCCTTCTCTCCAAGGAGTCGAAAATGCGGCATCGTCGTTCCCTCGGATTCACATTGATCGAATTGCTAGTCGTCATCGCCATCATCGGC
Source organism: Planctomycetia bacterium (assembly GCA_051648425.1). Taxonomy (GTDB): domain Bacteria; phylum Planctomycetota; class Planctomycetia; order Kolteriales; family Kolteriaceae; genus JBOFFD01. Next base: position 1,802 of record JBOFFD010001222.1, on the reverse strand, counting down.
GTGCTGATCGCCCTGCTACTGCCGGCCATCCAACAGGCCCGCGAAGCCGCCCGGCGTTCGCAGTGCATCAACAACCTCAAGCAGATCGGACTCGCCTTCTACAACTATCACGACGTCCACGCCTGCCTGCCGCGGGCGCGTTTCACGATCAGCGGACCAACGCCGCCCGTTGAAGGCTGGCACGGGGCGAACACGTTCATCATGATCAGCCCGCACATGGACAACGCCACCCTGTTCGACACCTACAACTTCCTGCTCGACAACCAACTTGCCGCCAACAGCACGGTTCGCCGTACTACCGTGCGCGGCTTGCTCTGCCCCAGCGACCAACGTTATCCCGACACCGCCTTCCAGGGGGTCAACTACGCTATCTCCGGTGGCCCGACATTCGACTTCTATGGCCCGTCGGCCGCCCGAGCCCGCCTTGGCTTGGGTATGTTCCGCGTCGACGCCGAGAACCGGTTTTCCGATGTTTCCGACGGCCTTTCGCAAACCATCATGGCATCCGAAATTCTGACGGGCGACGCAAGCCAAAGCCGTATCTCCGCGACGGATATCCGCCGCGTCGACTCGGGGACTTTCACGGGCAACCTCGATTTTCCAACTATGGCGCAGCTTGAGACGTTCGGCAACACCTGCGACGCCGTCAGTGGATCCGCGGAGGGGTCGTACAGCATCTGCGGCCGCGACTGGACCAGCCCGTATCCCAACCAAACCTATTTCAACACCGTCGCCACGCCAAACTGGCAATTCGTAACCTGCGCCCAGGGTGGTGGTTTCGGCCAATGCGCAGATCGAATGGGAGTTTTCCCGGCCCGAAGCAAGCACACCGGCGGCGTCAGCACCGCGATGGGCGACGGATCGGTCCGCTTCGTGTCGAACAACGTCGACCTGCGAACCTATCAGAACGCCGGCGGCCGCAACGACGACGGCGCGACCTCCGGCCTGTAAAATTTTTGGCCGACGAATAGGCATCTTGAAGGAGGGGTATTCCGCCCCTCCTTCTTCATTTCGGTCACGCCGCCGCTGCGCGTTTTTTCATCAGTCAATTCTCAACGAAAGGTTTCCGGCATGAGTACACATCCTTGGACTACCGCCGCTATCTTATCCTTTGCTCTTTGCATCGGATGCGGGGGTGGACGCGAGGCCGGCAACGTCGGGGTCGTTCCGACGCCGCCGCCGCCGAACGAGGTCATCAAGGCGTACATGACCGACCTCGCCGTCAGTGGCGAAACCAACAGTGGAATGGAGCTTCTTCCGTCGGAGATCGAAAAGATCAAGGCGCAGGATCCGGGGAAAGGCGCCGCTGTCGAAGCGGAATTCTTGAAGCTGAAAACGCTGCAAGACCCGGCCGCCGTCAAGGCGTCGGCCAAGAGGATTCTCAGCAAACTGTAAGCAGTTGAATCGTGGCGATTTGGAGCCGCAAGCCGAAGAAAGAATGAAGACGGAACGGCAGGGCGATCGAAAAAAAAGATGTCCGTTTCGCCGCATGGAATCACGGCGCGGCGGCGCACCCTGACGAATCACCCGCGACGTTCCCCCGACGACCGATCCGCGGCGCTCGGCCAGGGACGGCGCGACGCCTCGCAGCGGCGACCCCTCGACCGCCATCCTTTCCCATCACCACCAGGCAAATCCCATGCTTGAACGATCAGATGGCAGTTATTACGCCGGCATGGATGTAAGCGTCTAATTTCCGGATTTCATGGACTCTCCTATAATTATTCCGCGCCCGGTGGGATTCAAGAATGGGAGGCGCATCGTGATCGACGGCCATGATGATCCGCGCGGCTATTCCGACG
>JBOFFD010001221.1:0-2953 GCA_051648425.1 Planctomycetia bacterium | reverse complement strand
AGATCAGCGCCGGCGGGCGGGCCGTCAGGTCTTGCATGATGCGGGTTTTCCGCGGGTCGACCATCGGGTGCGGCAGGTCGATGTAGCGCTGCATCAGTGGGTCGGTGAAGAAATAGGGCGTCGGCGAGTCGAGGCCGCTGTAGACGTGCAGCGGACTCTGCCAGCCCCACACGAACAGCGACGGATGCGGGGCGAAGGCCAGGCTGGGCGTCTTCGACAGCCGCATTCCCAGCCCGCGCAGGGCCACCCACTGACGGCCCCCTTTCAGTTTCGACCGCAGCTCCGCCGGCGTTAGCTTTACGAAGTGTTTCACTTGCAGTTCAACCAGCTTGCCAAGGGCGGCCGGCCCCGCGAGCGCGAATAGCGCCGCCATGAAGGCGCCGACGTACTGCCGGCCGCGCAGCGAAACGCCGATCTCGCGCGCCGTGGCCGACCACCACGCGGCCGCCAGCAAGCAGGCGGCCGGCAGCGGCAGCATGTAGTAGTGCTGCCAGTTCATGCCGGGCAGGTAGGCTTCGGCGAAGCCGACCGCCGTCCACGCCGCCACGACCACCGCGCCGCGTTCGCGACCCAGCACCGCCGACAGCCCCGCCCCAACCCCGGCGACGGCGAACACCGGCCAGATCCCCGTCCCCCACCATACGCCGCCTTCGGTCCCCAGCGCGAACTCGCGCAGCCGTTGCAAGCCGGTCGTCTTCGTCGCGGCGCTGGTCAGTTCCGGACCGTACACGAGGAGTGCGTCGAGGAACGCGAACAGCACCTGCTGTTGGACAATCCACGCGACGGCGACCAACCACGGCAGCGCGACGCCCGCCGTCAGCCAAGCGACGGCGCGAAACCCGGCGACGCGCGTGGGACGATTCCAAAAAACCAACAGCGCCGCCAAGACAACGTGCGGCGCCGCCACGTGCTTCACCAACACGGCGAGGCCCAGCGCCAGCCCTGCAGTTAGCGCTGGGAGCCACGCCTTGCGGCCGCCGTCGGGGGCGTCGAACGCCAGGACCGCCAGCGCGACGGTCGTGAAGAAGTTGACGAACACCTCGAGGTTGGCGCTGTAACCGTAGACGAACGGGTCGGCGGCCGCGACACCCAGCGCCAGGGCGCCCGCGCCGGCGGCCGTCGGTCCGAACCAGCGCAGTCCGGCGGCCCAAAGCGCGGCGATCGTCCCCAAGGCGAACGGCAGGCTCGTCCAGCGCAGGCCGGCTTCGCCGTAGCCGAAGACGGCCGCCGCCAGCGCGTGGACGGCGTAGCAGCCGGGCGGCTTGTTCTCGAAGACGTCGACGTACAGCCGGTCGCCCTGCAACAGCCGATGCCCGATGTACAAGTAGGCGGCTTCGTCGCAGTCGAGCGGCGTCGTCTGAGCGTGCAGCCGAAGGATGGTTTGGATGGCTAGCGCGGCCAGCAGCGCCGCGACCGCCGCCCACCAACCGCGGCGGGACCAAGGGGCGGCGTCGGGAGCGACGGCATCGGAGATCGTCATGCGGCGTCGGTTCCTGTCGGGCGTTATTCGCCGGCTTCGACGGTGTAGTCGCGGAAGCGGGTGAGGAGGTCGGCGAAGACCTTGCCCGGCTTGCCGTCGCCGATCGGTCGGCCGTCGAGCTTGACCACCGGAATCAGTTCGGCGGCTGTTCCCGTTAGGAACATTTCATCGGCGCCGTACAGGTCGTGGCGGGTCATCGTTTGCTCGAACGTGGGGTAGCCGGCTCGCTTCGACAGCAGCAGCACGGCGTTGCGCGTGACCCCTTCCAGAATGCCGGCGTCAAGCGGCGGCGTAAGGACGGCCCCGTTCTTCACGATGAAGATGTTGTCGCCGGTGCACTCGGAGACTTCGCCTTTGTGGTTCAGCATGAGCGCTTCGACGCAGCCGGCGAGCTGGCCTTCGATCTTGGCCAGGATGTTGTTGAGGTAGTTCAGCGATTTGATGCGCGGGTTCAGAGCGTTGGGGTGGTTGCGGATGGTGGCCGCCGTGATGATCTCCAGCCCCTGGTCGTACATTTCCTTGGGGTACAACTGGATGGAGTCGGCGATGACGACGACCTGCGGGTTGCTAGTGCGGTTGATGTCGAGGCCGAGCGCGCCGGCGCCGCGCGTGACCAGCACGCGGATGTAGCCGTCGCGGATGCCGTTGACCTTCAGCGTTTCGCGGATGGCGTCGGCCATCTCGCTCTTAGAGATCGGAATTTCCAGGCGGATGCTACGCGCGGAGATGTACAGACGGTCGATGTGTTCCGTCAGGCGGAAGACCTTGCCGGCGTAGCTGCGAATCCCCTCGAAGACGCCGTCGCCGTAGAGCAGGCCGTGGTCGTAGACGCTGATCTTCGCGTCTTCTTTGGCGTACATTTTTCCGGAGATGTAAATCTGCAGCGACATCGGCGGTACTCTCGTGGGGTCTCTCGCCCCCGGCGGCGGATCTAGGTTTTCGGCGAAGCGTGGGGATCCGCCCGGTCCCACGAAGAACATCAAAGCCGTCCGCGACCACGGAACGGCGCGGGCGGGGCCCCGTCCCCCTCCAGAGCCGTCAGTGTATGGGCGGGTTCACTGAAAACGACCCTGCCCCATCGACCCGACGTTCGTTCCCGACGGCATCCTCGTCCTCTTCGGCGCGGGCAGCGGGTTTCGACGGAATAGGCCGTCTTTCAACCGCCGATCGTTCGTCGTAGGATGTTCGTAGCGTAACAGTCGACGGCGTTCATTGGACCGAAGGGGACTCGGCATGCCGGAACAGATCGCCACCATGTTCGCCCTCTGCTCTTGCGACATGGGGGCGTCGCCGACGCCGCTCGTCGTCACGTCGCAGTTCGCGGTCACCATCAGCGGCCTGCCCGCCGCCACCATCGCGGACTGTCTGCCGATCACCAACATCGTGCCGTTCATCACCTGCAAAGTGCTGACGGCCGCCGCGCTGGGCGTGCCGACGCCCTGCGTGCCCGCCCCCGTCGGCTCGTGGATGCCC
>JBOFFD010001220.1:0-1634 GCA_051648425.1 Planctomycetia bacterium | reverse complement strand
CCTTTGTGTCGCCAACACACTACCGATTCGAGCCGACGGAACCCCGGCGCCACAACAAGGCGCCGGCCGTCGTCCGCGCGAAGTCGCAAGCCGCCCGCGCCGCGACGCCCGCCGGCAGCACCAGGAACAGTTCCATCGGCAGTCGGAACCGCGCCGACGTGATGACCAGCACATGCACCGCCGTCAGCGACGCGACCACCAACACGACGGGCAGCCAACGGCCGCGGTGCGACCGATCGGCCGCAACCAGTCCGACGCCCGCCATTGCCGCGACGAACAACGCCCCGTAGCCGACGCGGTACTGCCAGAGGTAAGACCGCGGATTGGTGGGGTCGAACGTCAGCCACCACGTCAATCGACGCAGGCACTGGCGCGGATAGAGCCACGGATCGGCCCACAGTTCCCGTCGAAGTTGGGCGCCGAACCAGGCCATGCGGGCCGGTTCGTCGGGCAGCGCCCAGAGTGCTTCCACTTGGTCGGTGGTGAGGACGGAATCGACCGATTTCGCCGACCGCCGGGCGAGCAGCGCGGCCCGCACGCCGTCGACCGCCGACGCCGCCCCCGCGACTTCGGCGCGTCCGTCGCCGTCGACGAGCAGTTTATCGGTCCCCAACGAGGCGGGATTGTTCCCCTGCCAGAGCACGTACGGCAGACTGTCCTTCACCAGCATCAACCGACCGTGAACGGCATAGTTGCGCGCCGTCCAGGGAACCAGCGCGGCCGCGACCACCGCCCCGGCGACGGCCAACCGGCGTCGGTCGATCGGCGTCTCGGTTTCCCAAAATAAGAACAGCGCGACCACCGCCGACGGAGCCAGCAACACGGGGTCCGTATGCAGCCCGCCGACCATCGCGACGACCATCATCCGAAGGCCGGCCAGACGAGGATGGTCTCGCCAGGCGGTCGCGCCGGCGGCGAGCAGGGCGAGCCAGAACAGGTTCCAGACGACCGCCTGCACATGCAGCGGCGCGACGACCAACGGCGGATAGAGCGCCGCCCCCGCACCGACCCAGGCCGCCGCCGGCGGGCGCAGCCGCAGGCAAGTCCAGGCCAAGAGCGCGGCCGTCGCGGTCGAGGCGGCGATTTGCAGCGTCAGCATCAAGCCCCAGGCGACGGAGCCGTCGAGACCACCCCAGTGCGGCGTCGCCCAACCGCACGTTGCCAGAAGGCCGGCGACGAAAGGGGCCTGTTGACTGCTCGGCGCCACGCCGCCCGGCGGGGTGTAGAAGTGGAACACGAACCCGCGGCCGGCCAACAGGTGGCGGGCCAGATCGCCGTGCTCGTGGGCGGTTTCCGGCGCCCGCCCGACGCCGTCGAGCAACAGGCACGCCGCGATTCGCGCGGCCAGCGCGACGACCGCCGTTCCCCATACCACCCTGTTTGAAACGCGAAGCATGGCGGCGGCGTCCCCGAAAGCGTCGGACGGCGACGCTAGTGCATCCAGCCTAAACGAGTTAGGGAACATCGCAAGAGAAGAAGCGGACAGAGGGCGTGTCGGGGGTGCCGCTGGAAGCAGGCAAGAAAAGGCACCCATCTTGTGGTGCGGGCGTCCCGCCCAATGGTGCTTACTTTAGCCGACAGGCGAATGTCTGTAGGGCTTCAACTGCTGTTTCGAGACCGAAAATGGGTGTTTA
>JBOFFD010001219.1:0-7116 GCA_051648425.1 Planctomycetia bacterium | reverse complement strand
CATGCCGATCCTCTCCTTCGCCGACGAACCAGCCGATCCGTCGGAAGCCAGAGGATAGCAACCCACCGCCGCCGCCGCCACCAACGGACCACCGTCGCGCCGCTAAGGTGGGCGGAGACTCTTTGTTATTGATCTTCAGTTAGTTGCGTGCGCAGGGTCGTTTTTTGAGTCATCGCGCCGATTGAAAAATTGGCTGCAAGAGGAAAGTCTACGACCCTGTGCAGCGCATCCAACAATCTGAAGATCTATAAAAGGACGGCCGTCCCCGGTACGGTCCTTCGTCTCGATCGTGTGGCTAAACTATCCTGGAAAAGACAGAATGGGATGGTAGGGAGCGTCATCGTCAGCCGCCGTTTTCGATCACGCCGATGCAGGGGACGCCGTGGCTTTGCAGCAGCCGCAGCGATTCGTCCAAAAGGCGGGCGCTGCTGTGCTGCGGGCAGCGGACCAGCAGGGCGGCGTCGACGCCGGCGGTAGGCAGGTGGGGGTCGTCGGCCGAGAACAGGCTGCCGCGGTCGATGACGACGAGGTCGTAGCGCGCCCGCAGCAGTTTCAGGAGTTCGGCCCAGTCGTCGGGAGTAGGCAGCGACGCGCGCCGCTTGCGGCGGAACCAGCCGGCAGCTTCGACGGGGGCCGCCAAGGGGCCGAAGACGTCGAGTTTGGGCTGTTCGATGCGGACCAGCGTGCGGTCGAGGGCGGCGCGGCCGTCGGCGACATCGGCTAGGGTGAAGGAAGCGGGCAGGCCGGTCTGGTGGAAGAGGCCGAACCGACCGGGGCTGGCGTCGACGACGGCGATGGAGCGGGACTTGCCGGCGGCATGGGCGGCGGCGGTGAAGTCGCAGCAGGCCGAGGCGAGGGCCAGGGCGACGGTGGTGGCGCCTTCGCCGGGCAGGCCGGAGGCGATCATAAGGGTGCGGACGTCGGTGTGATGGCGGCGGTTCCAGACGCCGGCGGCCAGTTCGCGCCACTCGCGGGGGGCGCGGTCGAGCAGCCGGCGGGCCACGCGCGGCAGCCGTAGGCGCCGCACTCGGCGGGCCGGCCGCAACGCGGGGGCTTCGGCTTCCGGCAAGGCCGACGGCAGTGCGGCCATCCGCAGCGCCGGCGTCGGGATTGGTCCACCGATCGCCGACTCGTCGTCGCCCACCGCGGAATCGAACAAACTCGAGTCGCCCACCGTCGAGTCGCCCACCGACGAGTCGAGCAGCGCGGAATCGTTCAGCGGGTCGAGCGGGCGGCCGTCGGGAGAGCGTAAGAACGGCAACAAGGCCGGTCGGCGGATTCGGGGGCCGGCGTTGTCGGTGGCGCCTTCGGGAAAGGCGGTGGTCTGGGTCGATCGATCCATGGTCTGGATCCGTTGGCGAAGGGTTGGGACTTCTCCCGCCGCCCACCGTCGCGGGTGGCACTCTCGGCGGACGGGTTACTTGGAATAACGTCCATCGCGAAACGCATCCAGAGCGGCTTGGCGGGCCGCCTGCGCGCGTTCATCGAGCCGGGAATCGGGGGGAGTCGCGGGCGCCGGCGCCGATCGCAACTGAGCGGCGAGCATCAGATGCGGCGACACCGCCTGCGGATCGTGCGTCGCCAACGGCAGGCCGGCCGAGCCGAAAACCGCCTCGGCGTCGACCCGCGCGCCGCGAGACGGCGCGAACCCGATCGTCGCCCCTATCGTCCTTGAAGACGTCCGTTCCGCCGAACGCTCGATCGACCGCACGGGCATCGGCTCGATCCGGCGAAGCGGGGCGACGGCGTCCACCGGCTCTTCCAGGAACTGCACGCCGACCGTCAGCACCAACCCCAAGAGCGGCAGCGGAGCGGTGTAGACGAAAAAGCAACGGCCCAGCCGCCAGCAGCGCGCCGGCGGCTTGGGAGGCCGGCCGCCGCGGGCCAACGGCCGCGCGACCTGCGGCAACCGCAAGACGACCGGCGGCGGATCGAACGACGTTGCGCCCGGTACGGGGTCCGTCGGCTTCTTCAGTTTTTCCGTCGGAAGTTCGCGGGGAAGGGCGGACACTGGTTCGACGCCTCCGAGTTTTCGGCACGGTCGCGGGTCATCGATTTCCCGACCCTTTTCCGACTTCGGCATCGACACGGCTCGACTTGAGGAAAATAATCCAAAAAGGTGGTAGAATCGCCGTTCAGCCTTCGCAAAGTGCGAAGGACCGGTGCCGCGGCCGACCCGCCTTCCCTCACCCCCACGGGTGGAGCATCTTCCGCCGCCGACCGTAAACCCCTATTTTCCCAGGATGCTCATGCTGCGACCCGCCTCCGACGCCTCGCTCTTGGACGAGCTGCTGGCTGAACGGATTCTCGTGTTGGACGGCGCCATGGGCACCATGATCCAGCAGCACAAACCGTCGGAGGAAGACTACCGCGGCAAGCGGTTCGCCAGCCACACGAAGCTGCTGAAGAACTTCAACGACATTCTGGTGCTGACCCAGCCCGACATGATCGCGGGCATCCATCAGGGGTATCTGGACGCCGGCTCCGACATCATCGAGTCGAACAGCTTCAACGCCAATCCGCTCACGCTGACCGAGTACGAACTGCCCGACGAACTGGCCTACGAGATCAACAAGAGCGCCGCCGAGCTGGCGAAGAGCTGCACCGCGAAGACGACCAAGCGGACGCCCGACAAGCCGCGGTTCGTCGCCGGCAGCATCGGACCGACGGCGAAGACGCTGTCGCTGTCGAAGAACGTGGAAGACCCCGGCGCGCGCGACACCACGTTCGACGCGATGGCCGCCTCGTACATGGTTCAGGTGCGCGGGCTTCTGGACGGCGGCGTCGACCTGCTGCTGCCGGAAACCTCGTTCGACACCCTCAACATGAAGGCGTGCCTGTACGCGATCGACCGGGTGTTCGCCGAGCGGAACCGCCGGGTGCCGGTGATGATCTCCGGCACGATCTTCGACGGCGGCCGAACGCTGACCGGCCAGTCGCTGGAAGCCTTCTGGGTGTCGCTGGCCCACTTCGACATGTTCAGCATCGGCCTGAACTGCGCCTTGGGCGGCGAGAAGATGCGGCCGTACGTGCAGGAACTGGCGTCGCTGGCGAACGTGCCGGTTAGCTGCTACCCGAACGCCGGCCTGCCGAACGCGATGGGCGGCTTCGACGAAACCCCGGAAATCACCGGCAAGCTGCTGTACGAGTTCGCCAAGAACGGCTGGGTGAACATCGTCGGCGGTTGCTGCGGCACCACGCCGCCGCACATTCGCGCCATCAGCCAAGCGACGGCCGGCCTCGCCCCGCGCGTGATTTCCACGACCCCGCAGTTCAGCGTCTACAGCGGCCTGGAACCGCTCACGCTGCGGCCGGAAACCAACTTCATCATGGTCGGCGAGCGGACGAACGTCACCGGCTCGCGGCGCTTCGCCCGCCTCATCAAGGAAGGCGACTACGAAGAAGCCCTGCGCGTCGCCCGCGAACAGGTCGACGGCGGCGCCAACGTGCTCGACGTCAACATGGACGAAGGGCTGCTCGACGGCGTCGCCGCCATGACCCGCTTCCTGAATCTGATCGCGGCGGAGCCGGCCATCGCCCGCATTCCGATCATGATCGACAGCTCGAAGTGGGAGATTCTGGAAGCCGGCCTGAAGTGCGTCCAAGGGAAGGGGATCGTCAACTCCATCAGCCTGAAGGAAGGCGAGGAAGCGTTCCTCGACAAAGCCCTCACCGTGCGCCGGTACGGCGCCGCGATGGTGGTGATGGCGTTCGACGAGGAAGGCCAAGCGGCCGACTTCGCCAAGAAGGTGGCCGTCTGCAAGCGGGCGTACAAGCTGCTGACCGAGAAGGCCGGCGTGCCCGGTTCGGATATCATCTTCGACCCGAACATCCTCACCGTCGGCACCGGCATCGAGGAACACGCCAACTACGCCGTCGACTTCATCAACGCCGTCCGCGCCATCAAGGAAGCCTGCCCCGGCGTCAAGACTTCGGGCGGGGTGTCGAACGTCAGCTTCTCGTTCCGCGGCAATGAAGCCGTCCGCGAAGCGATGAACGCCGCCTTCCTCTATCACGCCATCGGCGCCGGCCTCGACATGGGCATCGTCAACGCCGGCCAACTGGTCGTTTATGACGACATCCCCAAAGACCTGCTCGAGATGGTGGAAGACGTCCTGTTGAACCGTCGGCCCGACGCCACCGAACGGTTGGTCGAATTCTCCGAGACCGTCAAGCGTCGCGAAAAGGGCGAGGTCAAAACCGAGGAGTGGCGCGACGGCCCGGTCGAGGAACGGCTGCGGCACGCGCTGATGCAGGGCGTGACCGACTTTATCGACACCGACGTGGAAGAAGCGCGGCAGAAGTACGGTCGGCCGCTCTTGGTCATCGAAGGACCGCTGATGGACGGCATGAACACCGTCGGCGACCTGTTCGGGGCCGGCAAGATGTTCCTGCCACAGGTGGTGAAGTCGGCCCGCGTCATGAAGAAGGCGGTCGCCTACCTCCAGCCGTTCATGGAAGCCGAGAAGGCGGCGGGCGGCGGCGGGGCGCATCAAGCCCGCGGCCGAGTGCTGATGGCCACCGTGAAGGGCGACGTCCACGACATCGGCAAAAACATCGTCGGCGTCGTCTTGGGCTGCAACGACTACGAAGTGATCGACCTGGGGGTGATGATCCCCAGCGAGAAGATTCTCGCCGAGGCGAAGAAGCACGGGGTCGACGCCATCGGCCTGTCGGGCCTCATCACGCCGTCGCTCGATGAAATGGTGCACGTGGCCCGCGAAATGCAGCGTGAGGGTTTTACGCTGCCGCTGCTCATCGGCGGCGCCACCACCAGCGCCAAGCACACCGCGGTGAAGATCGCGCCCAACTACAGCGGACCGGTGGTCCACGTGCTCGACGCCTCGCGCAGCGTGCCGGTGGTCGACCGATTGATCCGGCCTGAAACCCGCCCGGACTTCGACGCCGCCAACCGCGCCGCCCAGGAACTGGAACGGCAAAACTACCACCACCGCCAACAACGGAACTACGTTTCATACGCCGACGCCGTGGCGCGCCGGCTGGCGCTGAACTTCGCCGACCCCGCCCCGGCCGTACCGTCGTTCCTGGGGGCGCGCGTTGTCGACGACGTCTCGATCGAAACGCTCGTGCCGTACATCGATTGGTCGCCGTTCTTCATGACCTGGGAACTGAAAGGCAAGTTCCCGAAGATCTTCAAAGACCCGCACGTCGGCGTCGAAGCGAAGAAGCTTTACGACTCGGCCCAAGAGCTGCTGGCGCGAATGATCGCCGACGGCGAACTCAAGGCTCGCGGCGTCTTCGGGTTCTTCCCGGCCAACACGGTCGGCGACGACGTCGTCCTGTACTCCGACGAATCCCGCACCGTCGAACGCACTCGCTTCTCCATGCTGCGGCAGCAGTGGGAACGCCAGGGGCAGCAGTCGTTCCGTTCGCTGGCCGATTACGTGGCGCCGGTCGGTGCGGCGCGGGATTACGTCGGCGGCTTTGCGGTGACGGCGGGCCTGGGTCTGGAACCGATCGTCGCCCGGTTCAAGGCCGACCTCGACGACTACAACGCCATCTTGGCGACGGCGCTGGCCGACCGGCTGGCGGAAGCGTTCGCCGAGTACCTGCACCAACGGGCGCGGGTCGAATGGGGGTTCGGGGCCGCCGAGGGGTTGTCGCCGGAGCAACTGATCGAGGAAGAGTACCGCGGCATCCGCCCGGCCGCCGGCTACCCCGCCTGCCCCGACCACACCGAAAAAACGTCGCTCTGGAACCTGCTCGACGTCGAACGGACGACCGGCATGACGCTGACGGAAAGCTACGCCATGTACCCCGGCGCGTCGGTCAGCGGCCTGTACTTCAGCCACCCCGAAGCGAAATACTTCGCGGTCGACTGGATCACGAAGGACCAGGTGGAAGCCTACGCCGCCCGCAAGCGCCGTCCGGTCGCCGAAATGGAACGCTGGCTGGCGAACAATCTGGCCTACACGCCGGAAGCCTGATTCCCGTCGTCCAACGTGTAGAAGCGCCGACCGGCCGTGATCCGCCCGTGTTCTTCGCGGCAATTTCGTTGAACCGGCGCCGGTTTTAGCGTACCCTAACATGTGGGAAGTCGACGGACGGCGGCGGCGCGGCGCGCGTCGTCGCTGGTGGTGGAAGTTCGTCGCCTTCCGGCGGGCCGCCGGAATGGTCCCGCACACTTGGCCGAAGCCCGGCCGCCGGCCGTTGGGAAAAGGCGCTTACCTATGCACGAAGTTTCGAAGTCTCTGGTGCGCAGCCGCATCTCTGGCTTTACGCTCATCGAACTCCTCGTGGTCATGGCGATCATCGGCGTGCTCATCGCGCTGCTGTTGCCGGCCGTGCAATCGGCGCGCGAAGCCGCCCGCCGCACGCAATGCAAAAGCAACCTGAAGAACCTCGGCCTGGCCATGCACAACTACGCCGACAAACAGCGCGTGCTGCCGTTCGGCTACGGCTGCGGCGAGTACCAATGCGCCGGCGGCGCCGCGGGTGGCGGCGGTGGCGGCGGCGGGGGTGGCGCGGGCGGCGGCTGCGTGCCCGACACCTTCTGTCAGACCGAAGGCAACCCGTCCGACTTCCACTGGAGCGGCTGGGCCATGATCATGCCCGAGTTGGAAGAAACCAACACTTTCTCCGACATGAACTTCCGACTGCACCGCTTGGCCCCGGAAAACACCACGGTGACGGCGAAGGCGGTCGCGGTGTTCATCTGCCCGTCGCAAATGCAGACGCAGAAGGTCCGCGAGTACGAATACAACCAGTCCAGCCCGCCGTCGTCGTGGGCCTTCCTTGGGCTTGCCGGTCCGACCAGCTACCGCCTCAGCATGGCCGGCGCCGCCAGCGGCACGAGCCAGACCGACTTCGACTACAACAACGGCGTTTTCTACCGCAACAGCCGGGTCGGCATGGCCGAGCTTTCGGGCGGCGACGGCACCTCGTACACGATCTTCGCCGGCGAAGTGGCCCGCGACCAGTTGTGCGGACCACAGTCGCCGCCGGGCCTCATTGGCTGCGGCTACCGCGACAACGGCTTCAGCGCCCTCAGTCGCACTTTCCAAGACACCGAACTGAACAAGTCGAACACCCGGTTCGACGCCGACGGCGACGGCAACCTCGACACCACGACGTACAGCTACTGGAGTAGCAACC
>JBOFFD010001218.1:0-6082 GCA_051648425.1 Planctomycetia bacterium | reverse complement strand
TGGCCCGCCACAGGGGTGCCGTTGGGTCGAAACACCGCGAATCAAAGCAAGAAACCGCCCCGAGCGCACCACCGTGGCGGGCCAGCGGCCGCGCCCTACATTCGTGGTCCAGACCCCACGCGAGAAAAGGACATCCGTCCCCACACCGCACCCGGGCGGACCAGAGTTCCGCCCTACAGCCGCTCGTTCCGCCCCGACATCGAATACTTCGTCCCATCGCCGGCGATTTTCTTTTTCGATCGACCAGGGGTTTCACCCCTGGACCCCGACCTTTTTCGGATTCATACCAGCGTCCGGCTTCGTTCACTGCGCGTCCGCCGGTGTTTCCCTAAAGGGACCCTACACCGGCTCCCGCTCCGTTCTCTACGCCGGACTCCGCCTAACCATTCCTATTCGGAACCTGCAGCCACGCGGAAGCCCAGATTGATGGCCCGGTAGTCCGGCGTGATCCCGTAACGGTACGCCGACCGGCTGCTCAGGGCGATGACGAACCAACTACCGCCGCGGGACACGCGGTCCGGGGCCCCCTCCGGCGACACGAACGGGTCGATCCCGCCCGGCAGGTTTTCGGTATAACCATCGCGGCACCATTCCCAGACGTTTCCGTGCATGTCGTACAACCCCCAGCCGTTCGGGGCGTAGCTTCCCACGGGTGCCGGCCGCTGAAGGTACGGTCCCTTCTTCTCCGTGCCGTAGGGATGGCTCCCGTCGCAGTTCGCTTTGTCTCCATTCAGAACATCGCCGAAATTGAACGCCGTCTTACTCCCCGCCCGGCAGGCGTACTCCCACTGCGCTTCCGTCGGCAGCAGGTACTTCCATCCCGCCGGAAGTTTTCCGCGATCGCGTTCGTTCAGTTTCGCCAGAAACTCCAAGGCGTCGTCATACGAGACTTGCTCTACGGGAAGGCGTTTCGCTTCGACGCCTTTCACGTCCGTAAAATGCGACGGATTGATCCCCATTACCGCCCCGTATTCCGCCTGTGTCACCTCGTACACACCGAGGTAGAACGGCTTGGTCAGCGTCACATCCTTCTGGGCTTCGTCGTTAGAGCGAACTTTCTCACTCTTCGGCGAACCCATCAGAAAGCGCCCCGGCGGAATCAGCACGAGTTTCATGCCGAGCGAGTTCGTTAGTTCCAGCGGCTGCTTGTACCAAGCGGCGTAGCGGCGTTGATAATCCTTGGCTTCCTCGGCGCTGAAAGGGAAGACCGGCGCGGAAGGTGCAGCGGCGGGAGGTGGGTTCTTAACGGATGGCGGCGGGTCGACTCTCCCGCCAAGTGCTGAGCTTGAATCGACGTCCAGCAATGGATTCAGTTGTCCGATGAGGCGATCCATGTCTCGGTGAAAATCCGGATCAGTTCTCACCTGGAGACCAAGGCGCAGGACGAGAGGCCGTATTGATTCAGGCAACTGTTCGGGGTGGGGCATGGTGGCGCGGTTGACCAAAATCGGCACAACGGGATAGCCGGCCCCCAACGCCCTCTCGACTTCCAAGCGAACGAAGTCGGCCGGGTTATCGAGCCTACGCCGCCCCTCGGGGTCGGTGACCGACGCCCAGGTCGGGCCGATCACTATCAACGCAACCCTCGCGTTCGTGACGGCCTCATCGAGCGCTTGTGGGAACGATATACCTATCCGCAAGCTGTCCAGATCTCGAAACACGCGGTCAACAGGAAAGTGCGAAATGAGGCGGTCGTAGATGCGACCAACCACCCATTCGCTGTCGGCACGTCGGTAGGAGAGGAAGATGCCCATGTCAACTCGCGTTCTCCGCCGCCGACCGCCGGTTCTTTTCACGCAGAATCAAGTGCGTACCTTGGCCGATCTCAAGGTACTATTTGTACTGGGCGGTCGTCAAGCAGAGTAACAGGTCGCTAGACGACTCGGCCGGCATGTCGGCGTTGCACCGGTGCTTCTGCTTCCCCGCAGAGCAGAAGCACCGGACAGTGGATCGCCGCCGGGTCGTAGAGGATTGCCGGCGGTCCGTTGGTCGCGGACGTCTTGCTCGGCGGCGGCCGGCTCCAACCGGGCGTGCTCTTCCAAGGCGGCGCGGCGCTCCGCTGGCGAAACGCCATGCAAGTCTTGATAGACGGCTTCCCCGATGTCGAGGGCGTACTCATAGATGTCGCCCGCGCCGGTCCACTTGATGGCGGCTTTGACGAGGCACTTGGCGACGGCGTAGGCGGCGTGCTTCATGGCGTTCACCCGGCGAAGGACGAAGTCGAGCGTGGTCATGACGCTTTCGCGTACGTTTTACGATTATTGGAAACCACCAGCGCCGGGAAGCGCGCCAAACTACTGGCATTGAAGCGGCGGAATGGTGGGAGGCGGAAAGATCCCAAAAGTGGTGAAATGCAGTAGCCGGCCTGCCCGAGGCCGATCCGATGTAGCCGGACCTTTTGGAGGCCGGTCCTGCCGCCGTACGGAAGGACCGGGGTCGAAGACCCCCGGCTACAAAGATGCGGCGGGCGCCGCTCCCGGTTCGGATTGCCCGGTTCGCGTGGACGGTCTACGATTCGCTTAGACGGCCGCGCCGGTCCGTCGAACGTACACGACAGGAACCCGCGCCGTGCCGAACGTCATCCTTTCCACCCGACGCCTGGCTTGTTTCGTCGTCGCTCTGGGGTTGGCGGCCGCGCCGGTCGGCGTCGCACAGCCACCCGCGCCCGCGTCGAAAGCGCCGGCGAAGCCGGCGGCGTTGCAACCGGCCACGCGCGCTCGGCAGGTGACGCCCCCCGTCGGTACGCCGTCGGCTTCCAGCTTCCCCGTCAACGTGCCGACCGACCTCGCCGGCCTTGGGCTGGAATCGCCGGAGCTGCGGCGGCGGCTGCGTCGCTCGCCGGTGGTGGCGGTTTTTGAAAGCGCCCGTGATTCGGTCGTCAACATCTCGACGACGAACATCGTGCAGGTGCGGTCGCCGCGGGCCGGCCGGGACGACATGGACCGCATTCTGGAGGAGTTCTTCGACGTGCCCGGCCGGGGTCGGCCGCGACCGCTGAAGACGACGGCCGTCGGCAGCGGCTTCGTCATTCACCCCAGCGGTTACATCGTCACCAACGCGCACGTCGTCGCCCGCACCGCCGAGCGGAAGGCGATCTTCCCCGACGGCCTGGAACTCGACGCCGCCGTGGTGGCGGTCGACGTCGAAAACGACTTGGCCGTGCTGAAGGTGGAAGCCGACCGCTGGCTGAAACCGCTCGCGTTCGGCCGATCCGACGACCTGATGATCGGGGAAACCGCCGTCGCCATCGGCAACCCGCTCGGGCTTGACACCACTCTCACCGTGGGGGTCGTCAGCGCGCTAAACCGCAAGCTGTCGGTCGACAAAAACATGAGTTACGAAGGGCTGATTCAAACCGACGCCAGCATCAACCCCGGCAACTCCGGCGGCCCCCTGCTGAACATTTTGGGCGAACTCATCGGCGTCACCACCGCCATCCGCGGCGACGCCCAGAACATCGGCTTCGCCATTTCAGTCGACCAGCTCAGCCGCCAGTTGCCGATGCTCTTGGACGTGGAACGCCGCTACCGCATCGAAACCGGCCTCACGGTGACCGCCGAAATGCCGCCGACGGCCTCGGCCGTCGCGCCGGGGTCGCCCGCGGCGGCCGCCGGCCTACAAGTCGGCGACGTGTTGACGGCGGTCGACGGCGTGCCGGTGACGAAAAGCGTCGACTTCTCGATCGGCCTCTTGGGCCGCAGTCCGGGCGACCGCCTGTTAGTGTCAATCCGCCGGCAAGGCGCCGACTACTCCGCCGCCCTGGTGCTCGCCGAAAAACCAAAGCCCGACGGCGCCCGGCTGGCGCTCGATAAATTCGGGCTGGAACTGCAACCACTGACGGCGGCCGTCGGCCGGAAGCTGGGCCTGAAAATGCCCGATGGGCCGGCCGAAGGGTTGGTGGTGACGAAGGTGGCCGAGGGCGGCCCGGCGGCGGCGGTGGGCATCGAGCCGGCCGACATCCTGGCGGCGGTCGGTCGGCACACCCCCGATTCGCTCGACGACCTCGGCCTCTTGCTGGAGGAAGCGACCGCCGGCCGGATAGTGCCGGTCGACCTCATCCGGGTGACGAACCAGGGAATCTACCGCATCCGCGCCGGCCTAACGGTCCGCTGACGCCGCCGCGCCAGATGCCGAACCCAATACCGCCTGGATTTCCGCGACGAGACGGTAGCCGCGGCGCGTGTTCGGGCTTATCATGTTCGGGATCGCAGCGGAACCGTCGTCGGCCGAAGCCGTCGACCGCCCCTTCGGCGAAAGGGCGGTGGTGGAAGAAGTCGATCCGGTTCCGTTCGGCGTCAAACCACCTGGAGAGGTGACAGAGCGGCCGATTGTGCAACACTGGAAATGTTGTGTGCTCGCAAGGGCACCGGGGGTTCGAATCCCTCCCTCTCCGTTCCATTTGAGCTGACTTCCATAAGTCGCTGGCGTTGAATAGTTTGCGGATCGTACTTTTGATTTCCGCCACCCGTTGTCCCGGTTTTGTCCAGGTGCGACGGGCAGCAGCGTCCGGTTGCAACCAGTAACAAACAGGCCATCACGCACTTTTTCATCGCTCTTCCTCCTTGTGGTTCGTCGGGCTATGGTTGGCGGTTCAGAACGGAACCTTGGCCATGAACGCCTGCGAATCTTCGTCGCGCAGCCGGTAGTACACCACCGCCATCCCCTTGTCCGACCGGTGGCCCAACCAGGCGTCGATCACCCGCTGCGGGATGCCGGCGTTCACCGTGAACGTCTCCACGAAGTGCCGCAGCGAATGGATCACTAAGCCCGCTTCGCGCCCCGTGGGCAGCTTCAGTCGGGTCGCCAGCCGCACGAACTGGTCGTTCAGCCGCTTCGTGTTCATCGGCCGGCCCCCGGTCGGGTACTTCGGGCTCGGCTCGGCGGTGAACAAGTAGGGCCGCGGCGTTCGGGGGAGTGCTTCCAACACCGCCCGCAGCCGGGCGTGGATCGGCACTTTTCGCGACTGCCGCGTCTTCGTCTCGGCTCCAGGCCGAGACAGGATGTGGATCCAGCCGCCAACCAAGTCGACGTCCTGCGGCCGCAGCCGCTGCAACTCTCCGGACCGCATGCCGGTGAACGCCAGCACCGCCAGTCGGCGGCGCAGCGGCTCTTCGGCCGCTTCCAGCAGCGCGTCGACCTGCGCCAGACTCGGCCCTTCCTTCGGTTCCAGCGGCGGCTTTTCCAGCCGGACGTCGACCAGCGGGTCGTCGACGATCATCTTCCGCGACCGGGCCCATTTGAAGAACTGCTTGACGATCACTCCTTCGCAGTAGACCGTCTTGCGATGGCGGATTTTTCGGCGCGCCGCGCGATATCGATCGAAATGGCCCGCCGTGGTCTGTGCGAGCCGAACCACGCGGCAACTTTCCAGGTACTTCAGGAACAGGTCGAGGACGCCGCGATACTTGACGATCGTCTTCCGCGCCCGTCCTTCCGTTTCCAAGTAGGCGACGTAGTCGTCGACCGCCTGCCGCGCGGCGGCCGGGGGAGGCGGCGCGCGAAAAGTTCCGTCGAGAAGCTCGGCGGCGAGTTTGGTCGCCCGTTCCACAGCCCACCTTTTTGTTGGCGGTCTTGAGCGACACGCGGCGGTGGACCCCGTCCTGCCAGAAGTCGGCCACGAACGTGCGCTTGGCGCCGCGCGGGCAGACGGTGACGCGGTCGCCGACGCGGATTCGTTCAGAGCCCTTGGTCATGAGGTCCAGTCCTTTCCGTTGAAGATAAGATCGAGGGCTTTGTCGCGCCAGATTAAGACGTGCTTCCCCCGTTTGCGGTAAGCGCCGTCGAGGCGGCCGCGGGCGATCCACTCGTAAACGGTCTTGGTGCTGCGGCCGAGAAGTCGGGCGAACGACTGCGGTGAAAGAATGGGAGGAAACTTGGCGGCGAGATCCGTCGTGAAGGGGCGGTTCAATTCTTCAGAAGTAAGCTTTGGTTTGCTGCTGGACATATTACGCCGGCATGGATGTAAGCGTCTAATTTCCGGATTTCATGGACTCTCCTATAATTATTCCGCGCCCGGTGGGATTCAAGAATGGGAGGCGCATCGTGATCGACGGCCATGATGATCCGCGCGGCTATTCCGACG
>JBOFFD010001217.1:0-2967 GCA_051648425.1 Planctomycetia bacterium | reverse complement strand
TTCAAGAGCGGAGTGCCGGCCGACGGCATCTATGAGATCAAGGTGCTTGCCAACGCGCTGAACCGCCGGCATCAGTACGATCCCGAGATTTTTTCCCTCGACCCGCGCGAGCCTTTCCGGCTGGGCGTCGTACCGGGTGACGCCAAACTTGGACCGTTGGATCTTCCGCAACCTCAACAGCCGTTGCTGGCGGAGGCGTCGTTGGACGACGACGACCCTGATTGGCACACCTTGACCGTCTGGCTGGACGCCGGGCAAACCCCGCGATTCGTCTTCCCCAACGGACCGAAGAACGCTCGCAGCGCTTGGCGGAAAATGGCGCGATACCATAAAGACGAATGGCCTCAAAGAGAGATTGATCGGGGCGACATCGGCATCGTCGAAGCGGAGGATCTCGCCCTCCGCCTGCGCAAGTTCCCCCATATTCGCATCGACGAGGTTGAGATTCGCGGGCCAATCTTAGAAGAGTGGCCGCCCGTCTCACAGAAACTTGCATTGGGTCGGCCGGCCTTCGACCCGGATCGGCTGCGCGAGCATCTGCGATACTTCGCCGATCGCGCCTACCGCCGGCCCGCGACCGCCGACGAAGTCGACCGGCTGACCGCCGTCGCCGAGAAACGCGGCCGCGCCGCCAAGTCGCCGTTCGAGGGCTACAAGGCCGCCCTCAAAGCGGCGCTCTGTTCACCGTCTTTCCTTTACCTCTCGCAAGACACGATCCCCGCGTCCGATTCCAAGGCCCGCCCCCGGCTCAACGGCTATGCGCTGGCGTCGCGGTTGTCGTACTTTCTGTGGTCGTCGCCGCCGGACGAGGAACTGCTAAGACTGGCGAAATCCGACGAACTGACCAAGCCGGACGTCCTCGTCGCGCAGACGCGCCGCCTGTTGGCCGACCCGCGTTCCAACGCCTTCACGGCCGACTTCCTCGACGCGTGGCTGAACCTGCGCAGCCTCGGCGCCACGCCGCCGGATCGGAAGGAGTTCGAGTCTTACTACTACAAAGGTTTGGAGCACGCCTTCAAAGAGGAAGCCCGCCTCTTCATGCGCGATCTTATTGATCGCGACGGCAGCATCGTCGACTTCCTCGACAGCAAACACACATTCGTCAATCAAGCCCTCGCCACCCACTATGGTTTCGGCGATCTTAGCGGCTCCGCGCCCGCTCATCAGTTCCGCCGGTTCGAGTTCGACGATCCCAACCGCGGCGGTCTGCTCGGCATGGGCGCCGTGCTGACCGTCACGGCCAACGGCATTGAGACGTCCCCCGTCGTACGGGGGGTGTATGTGCTGGAGAACATCCTGGGAACCCCGCCGCCCCCGCCGCCCGACGACGTGCCGGCCATCGACCCCGACGTCCGCGGCGCCAAGTCGATCCGCGACCTGCTCGCCAAACACCGCGAGTCGGCCAACTGCTACGGTTGCCATCGAAAGATCGACCCCCTCGGCTTCGCGCTGGAAAACTTCGACCCCGTGGGCGCTTGGCGCACGCGGTACGACAAAAAGAAGATCGACGCCGGCGGCGAGTTGCCCAGCGGCGAAAAGTTCTCCGATGTCGCCGGGCTTAAGAAGATCCTCGTCGAGAAGCGGAAAGACCTCTTCGCCCGGATGCTGACGGAGCGTCTGACGGCCTACGCCTGCGGCCGCCGCGTTGAAGCCCAGGATCACGCCGTCTTAGAGAAGATCGTCGCGGACCTGCCGTCGCGCAACGACGGCCTGCGCTCGCTCATCGAAGCCGTGGCGACCAGCGAACTTTTCGCGCGATGAACTCGGCGGCGGCCCGAACCGCTCTTCGTGACGATCGGACGTCACCGCAGGCGGCGCAGCGCCGCCGCGACGACGGCGGCGTCGGTCGAGGCGTGCGCCGCGCCCACGGAAAGACGTAGGCGGGCCGTTCCGTTGGGAACCGTCGGCGGGCGGATGGCGGTCGCCCAGACGCCGGCGTCGCGCAAGCCGGCCGCCAGCCGCAACGCTTCGTCGGCGTCGCCGACGATCACCGGCACGATCGGCGTGGTCGACCTGCCGATGTTCCAACCGTCGGCCGCCAGGGCGGTCCGCAGCTCGTCGCCGCGCGCCTGCGCTCGGCGCGGCAGATCGGGGTTGGCGGCCAGGCGGGCCAGCGCCGCCGACCCCGCGACGGCCGCCGCCGCCGGCGGGGCGGTCGAATAAATGTACGACCGCGCCGCCTGCCGAACCGCGTCGATCCAGCCGGCCGGCCCGACGACGAACCCGCCGACGCCCCCCAGCCCCTTGCTGAGCGTGCCGACCCGCAGCGGTGTCCGGTGCGCCACCCCCGCCGCGTGCGCCGCGCCCCGGCCGCCCGGTCCCAAGACGCCGGTCGCGTGCGCTTCGTCGACCATCAGCACGGCGTCGCGGCGGTCGGCGATTTCGCGCAACTCGGCCAGCGGCGCCACGTCGCCGTCCATCGAAAACACCGTGTCGACGACCACGTACCGCCGCCCGAAACCGACCGCCGCCGCCAGCCGACGCTCGAGGTCTTCCAGCCGGTCGACGCGGAAGACCCGCAGTTTCGCGCCGGACAGTCGGCAGCCGTCGACCAAGCTGGCGTGGTTCCGCTTCTCGCAAAAGATCAGGTCGCCGGGGCCGGCGACCGCCGTCAACACGCCGACGTTCGCTGCGTAGCCGCTGCCGAAAAGTAGGGCGTCTTCGGCTTCCTCGAAGGCGGCCAGGTCGCGTTCCAGGCGGTCGTGGGCGGGATGGCGGCCGACGACCAGCGGGGACGCCGCCGATCCCCAACCGTTCGCCAAGACGAAGTCGGCGACGGCGCGGGCGACGACGGGGTCGAGCGCCAGGCCGAGGTAGTCGTTGGAGGAGACATCGAGGTAGTTGCGGCCGTCGACGACGATGCGGGCGCCGGGCCGCCGTTCGACAGCAAGCGGTTCGCGCAACAGGCGGCGGGCGGCGCGGTCGGCGCGGTCGGCGGCGATCCAGGCGGGAAGGTCGCGGGGGGGG
>JBOFFD010001216.1:0-7661 GCA_051648425.1 Planctomycetia bacterium | reverse complement strand
AGGAAGTGTTGGTCGTGCTCGAGAAAGACCTGAGCAAGCATCAGGTCCGTCTCGAGCGCGACTACCGCGACCGACCCAGCATCGACTGCGTCTCCGCCCAAATCGAACAGGTCGTGATGAACCTCATCATCAACGGCCGACAGGCGATGCCGAAGGGCGGGACGCTGCGCGTCAGTGTTTCGGTCAATCCACAGACCGACTTCTGCGAGGTGGGCGTCCGCGACACCGGGGTCGGCATCGACCCCGACAAACTGACGCGGATTTTCGACGCCTTCTACTCGACCAAAGACCCCGACGCCTCCGGCCAGGGCGGTTCGGGGTTGGGGCTGTCGATCTGCCGTGACATCGTCGAGCAACACCACGGCCGCATCCGCGTGGAAAGCGTGGTGGGGCGTGGGACGACCTTCACCGTCAAACTGCCGCTGAAGGCCTGCCCGGCGACCGCCGCCGCCGGCTGACGCCCCGGCGCAATCGAAGCTTCGTCCCCGCGGCGGACGGTGACGTCCGCCCTACGTCGAGTCTCCCTCCCGACCCCGCCCGGCCGCTTCCTTTCATTCAGGCGAACTTTCTCGCTTTTCCCGCGAACTTCCATTCCACACCTCGCCTCTACTGGGCGACGATGTTGAAGACGTCGATCGACGGCCGCTTTCTTACACCGCCGTCGCCTTACGATCCGCTGCCTCAAGGCGCGACGGTCGGAATGTAAGCGTTTTGATGCGGGGTAGTTTCTGTTGGTAGAAATCCGCGGCTTTGACCCGCGAGTCCGCAGGTTCGATTCCTGTCCCCGCAATACGCGAACCCTGACGACGCCCTCGGCGTCTTAGATTCGCGGAGTGTTACTTAAGACCAGGTGGTGGAACGGCAGACACACGGCGCTCAGAACGCCGAGCCTTCACGGGCGTGGGAGTTCAAATCTCCCCTTGGTCACTGGCGATGAATCCGACGATGTTTTCCGGCCGAGTACGCAAACTGGAAAAGCGGCCAGGTCGAGAGCCTGGTGCTTGAGGGTTCGACTCCCTCTTCGGCCAATACGACGCTGAAGTCGCACGGAGCGGCGGCGGCCTGCAAAGCCGTCCGAAGCGGGTTCGACTCCCGCCGGCGTCTCTTACGAAGGAAGCATGCGACGGCGCCGACCGGCGGCGTACGGACCTCCCGACAGGGATCGGTTCCGTCCGTTCCGCGAACGGGTTCTCAAACGGCGTCGTCGATTGCGAGTGTTAGCTCAAACGGGTAGAGCACCAGACTTGGAATCTGGCGGTAACGGGTTCAAATCCCGTACACAGGTCGACTGAAAATCGACGTCAGGCCACTCGGAAACGAGGGGTCAACCTCTTTGCAGCCCAAGGAAGGCGGACGCACGTTCGATCGGCCGGCGCGGCGGGAAACCATCGCGGCGGCGGCGAAAGTCGACGCCCTGAAGGACGCGGATTCCGCCGCGACCGCCGCCCGGCCGAGGCGCGTTTCCAGCGACGACCGACGATTCTTAAAGTTCGCTTTAAGAAGAAGGCCGTCGCCGGGGCGCGCCGCCGACCGGCGGCGAAACGGCTCAAGCGTTCCTCCGCGACGACGTCCGTGATTGACGGACGTCCCGCCTTCCAAGGGTTTTCCCCCCAACCAACCTCTTACCGTTCCTCTTACTTCATTCCGTGACTTCGGGGCGACGACGCCCCGTTCGTTTACTCCTCCCCGAAGGAGGCAGGTCGTGATGTGGTTCATCCGTAAGAAAATTCGCAGCTACGAAATGGGTCTGCTGTTCCGCGACGGCGATTTCCAGGGCCTGCTGCCGCCCGGAACGCACTGGCTGTTCGATTCGCTTTTCAAGACGCGGATCGACGTCGCCTCCCAGCGAGACCCCTGGCTGGTTCACGAAAAACTGGACATGATCGTCAAGTCGGGGGCGCTGCAGGACCGCGCGCTCGTCTTAGACCTTCAAGACCACGAGCGCGCGCTCGTCTGGATCGAAAACCGTTTCAGCCACATTCTTCCCGCCGGCCTGTACGCCTACTGGACTGGGCAGAAGAAAGTGCGCGTCGAAGTGGTCGACGTCCGCACGCCGCGTTTCGAGCACGAGCGGTTCAAGAACATCGTGCGGTCGACGATGGCGTCGCGTCTGCTCGACGTCACCATGGTGCAGCGCGACCACGTCGGCGTGTTGTTCATCGACGGCCGATACGTCGAAACGCTGCCGCCGGGGGAATACGCCTTCTGGAAGGGGCCGGCGGAGGCTAAGATCGTCGAAGTCGACCTTCGGGAAACGATGATCGACGTCGCCGGCCAGGACATGTTGACCGCCGACAAAATCACGCTGCGTCTCAACGCCGTCGTGACGTACAAGGTGGTCGACGCCCGCCAAGCGGTCGGGCGGACCGACGACGTTCGGCAGGCGCTGTATCGGGAAGCGCAACTTGTTCTTCGCGGGGTCGTCGGCGTCCGCGAACTCGACGCCTTCCTCGCGGACAAGGACGCCGTGGCGAAGGAGTTGGCGGAGGGCGTGCGGCGGCGGGCCGGCGAACTCGGCCTGGAAGTCGCCTCGGTGGGCGTCCGCGACGTGATTCTGCCGGGCGATGTGAAAGAGATGATGGCGAAGGTGACGGCGGCCAAAAAGGCGGCCGAGGCCAATCTGATCTTCCGGCGCGAGGAGACGGCGGCCATCCGCAGCCAGGCCAACACGGCCAAGCTGTTGGCGGAAAGCCCGACGCTGATGCGGCTGCGCGAGTTGGAGGTCTTGGAAAAGATCGCCGCCGCCGGCAAGCTGAACATCGTCGTCGGCGAGAAGGGGATCGCCGATCGGATCGTCAACCTGTTGTGACAGTGTCATGACACACGCGGCCGACGGCGCGTCGACGAAAGTCGGCGCCGCCGTCGGCCTTTCGCTTTTCACACTGCGGGCTTTCGCCTTTCGCGGTCCACTTGTCGCTTTCCCGCCGTCCGCTACATTCCCCTGCACACTTGTTTGAACAGGTATTTTGGGGGCCGCCATGCAGTCGACCGAAGCCGTCTCCGGCCCCACCAGCGGCCGACTGTTGTTCCTCTACGTGTCGACGCTGACGATCGCCGTCGCGTTGTTTCTGATGGTGCGCGATTTCGGCGAAAAGTCGCTGGTCGCACCGCCGCCCGCGGGCGAGGGGTTTCAGTCGGGCGCCGACGTCCACGCCTCGTTCAATCCCCTGTTCCACGTCCTTTTGGCAATGGCCGCCCTCATCGTGTTCAGCCGTCTGTTGGGCCTCGTCTGCCGGTGGTTCCACCAGCCGCCGGTGATCGGCGAGGTGTTGGCGGGCATCCTGCTGGGGCCGTCGTTCCTGGGTTGGGCGTGGCCCGACGGCGCGCGGTTCCTGTTGCCCGAACAAGTGATGCCGCATCTGAACATCATCGCGCAGATCGGCGTCATTCTGTTTATGTTTTTGGTTGGTCTGGAACTGAACACCGGCGTCTTGCGGAAGCAGGGCGCGGCCATCATCGGCGTTTCACACGCCGGCATCGTTTTTCCGTTCGTCCTCGGGTCGACGTTCGCGCTGGTGTTGTATCCGCGCTATTCGTCCAGCGACGTGCCGTTCACCGTCTTCGCGATGTTCTTAGGCGTTTCGATGGCCATCACGGCGTTTCCGGTTTTGGCCCGCATCTTATCGGAGCGGGGACTCAACCGCACGCAGCTCGGCAGCGTGGCGCTCGCCTGCGCGGCCACCGACGACGCCACCGCCTGGTGCCTCTTGGCGCTGGTGGTGGGCGTCGCTCAGGCGAAGCTGGGCGGCGCCCTCATGACGCTGGTTTGGACGGCCGTCTACGTCGCCGTCATGCTGGCCGTCGTTCGGCCGATCGCCGCCCGTTGGGTGGCCAAGGTCGACGAGCGCGACGCCGTTTCACAGCCAGTGGCGGCGGTGGTGTTCGTCGCGCTGTTGGCCTCGGCGCTGACCACGGAACTGATCGGCATCCACGCGATCTTCGGCGCTTTCCTCTTGGGGGCGGTGATTCCGCACGACAGCCGGATCGCGCGCGAATTCATTCAGAAGATGGAAGACTTGGTCGGCGTGTTGCTGCTGCCGGCGTTCTTCGCCGTCACCGGCAGCCGAACGCAGATCGGCCTGATCGCCGGCTGGGTCGACCTGCTGTTTTGCGTGGCGGTAATTCTGGTGGCGACGGCCGGCAAGTGGGCTGGCTGCACGGCCGCCGGGCGCGTCGCCGGCCTGCGCTGGCGCGACGCGGTAGCCGTCGGCGTGCTGATGAATACGCGCGGCCTCATGGAACTGATCGTTCTGAACATCGGCCTCGATCTGAAGGTGTTGTCGCCGACGCTCTTCACCATGCTGGTCGTCATGGCGGTGGTCACGACCATGACCACGACGCCGGTCTTGGACGCCATCACGCACCGATCGTCGCTGGCGAATGCGGTCGACGCCGACGCCCCTCGGCAATAGGCCGAAGAAAGCGCCGCCGACCCACGCCGGCGATACACGACGTCCACTTCGCCTTGCAATCGATTTGAACCGATCATTTCCCCCATCTTCACCGGGAAGCCGCCGTTCGCGCCGTTTGAAGCGACAGCAGCAGCCGCCGCCGCGACGATAACGACCCTAGCGACGCCGCTCAGCCGATGGATTGGTCGACGGCGCCGCCGATTCGCGTGCCAACCGTACCGATTCGTCGGCCGGGGTTCCGCGCCCGCAGGATGCGTCTACTTCAAGGAAAGGATTTCCATGAACCGCCATCGATCCCGGCTGCTGCGGCTGGTCGCCCGCACGCTAATCCTCGGAACGGCCGCCATGGAGCTGATCGCTCCGACGACGGCCGTCACCGCCGCCACGCCGCCGACCGCCTCCAAAAAATACCGCCGGCCCCCGGTGGTCAAAACCACGCCGAAGCCGCTCGACGCCGTCGCCTACGGCTACTCCGCCGCCCGCGCCGGCGACTTGAACCAGGCCGTCGCGGCCTACACCGTCGCGTTACAGCAACGGCCGGCCGATTCGGGCGTCTACCTCGCCCGGGCGCAGGCCTACGCTAAGATGGGCCAGAAGGATTTGGCGTCGCAAGACTGGGTGATCGCCCAGCGCATCGACGCCGGCTACGCTTGGGCCGCCGCCGACGACGCCGGCCGTTTGATCCTGGTGCAGGACGAAAACCCGCCGCCCGCCACCACCGCGCCGCCCATCGACACGGCGCCCCCGACCGACACCGCGCCGCCGACTGACACCGCCCCCCCGATGAACACGGCGCCCCCGATCGACGCCCCCCAGACGACGGCCCCCCCGGCCGACGTCTCTCTCAACACCAGCATCAACCTGTCGATCGGACTGTTCAGCGAAGCCCGCACCTCCGCGGTCGCCGCCGAGCTGTCGTCCGTCGACACCACCGTCGTCACCGCCATCGACCGCATCGTCAACGCCCCGACGACCACCGGCGAACTGCTGCAAAGCGCCCCGGCCGTCACCCTGCGCCGCATCTCGGCCATCAACCTCGACACCCGCATCCGCGGCTACCACTCCGAGCAGATCCGCGCCAGCGCCGACGGCATGACGCAGCTTAAGACCCGTATCGACATCGACACCCTGTTCAGTCAGATCGACCCGGGCGTCGTCCGCGACATCACCGTCGTCGACGGCCCGTACACCTCGCTGTACGGCCCCGGTTTCGCCTTCTTAGTCGCGGAACTTTACCCCACGGTGCGGTACGATTGCCCCGAAATCCACGGCAGCACCGCGTTCACCCACGACACCAACGGCAACAACCTCTACACCCGACAGTCGCTCTTCGGCGGCGGCAAGGACTGGGGTTTCTTCGCCAGCTACGGCATCCGCGTCGGCAACGACTACGCCCCCGGCAACAACAGCCCGCTCTTGGGATCGGGCCTCGCCGGCTCGCCAGACTTCGGCGGCTTCGGCGGCAACCAGGACGTGCCCGCCAGCTACCAGAAGTGGGACGGCATGATGGGCGTCGGCCTCGACTTGTCTGAAAAGTCGCGGCTCGAAATGACTTACCTGCGCACCGAACTGAACGACGTCGAACTGCCCGGCGTCATTTACGACCTGAAGCAGTCGGTGAACCAGCAGTACAACGTCCGCTACATCATTCAGGACGATCCGAACAGCGCCGAAAAGGCGCTCGTTCAGCTTTGGTACACCCACACGCCGTACCGCGGCGACTCGCTCAACTCGTCGAAGCAGAACACCTACTACGACGACTTCGTCCGCATCGGCGGCTCGCAAATTTTCAACCCGGTGACGGGTCAGGTCGACGTCGACACCGGCAACCTGCTCTTAGCCGACCCGACGTCGAACACGTTCGTCAATGGTTCGCTTCAGACGTACGGCTTCCGTACGCTCATGAGTCAGGGTGAAGAAAAGGAAACCCGTCTCACCCTCGGCGCCGACTTCCGTCGGACCGAGATGTCGTACCGCGAACGGACGATCACGGGAACCGATACGCTCGCCCCTCAATTCCCCGGCGGCCCGCTCTTTCCGTTCCCGGCCGGGTTTCCGATCGTCGGCGCACCAGCCCAGACCACCGGCACGCCGGATCCCAACGGCTTCGTCAACGCTTTCGCCGGCGTGCCGACCTCTCGTCAAGACGACCTCGGCACGTTCACCAACGTCGCCATTCCGGTTACCTGCAAGCTGACGGCGTCGGTCGGCGGCCGCGTCGACCTCGTGCACAGCAACGTCCGCGACGACCTGATGGTCACCGACTTCACTTCCTCGACCGAATGGTTGGGGATGGGCTACGTCACCGCCAAGTACGAAATGACGGAAAAGTCGTCGCTGAACGCCGGCGTCGGCTACGGCATGCGGAACGCCGCGCTGGCGGAAATGTACAACAATCGCGCGTTGACCCCGGTCATCCGCACCGGCAACTCGGTGGTCATCGGCGGCGACGGCCTCAATCCCGAAAAGAACCTGCAAGTCGACTTCGGCGTGCGGCGCAACGGCGACCGCTTCAGCTACGCCGCCGGCGTCTACTCGTCGCTCATCGATGACTACATCCTGGTCGCCCGCGACCCGACGCTCGACACCTCCGGCACTCCCGTCGGTTTCCCGCTCGCGTTCAACGACCAGTTGGGCTACCGCTACCGCAACCTCAGCCGCGCCAGCCTGTACGGCGGCGACGTCTCGGCCGAGTGGAAGCTTCTTAGCTTCCTCGCCCTCAACGGTTCGCTCAACTACGTGAAGGGCACCAACCACGACCCCGGCAATTTCGGCTTCGACAACAACGGCAACACCGTCTTCAACCCACTTGGCGGTTCCGACGCGCTGCCGAACATCTATCCGCTCACCGCGCAGCTCGGACTCCGCCTCTTTGAAGCCGAAGCGCAGAAGTGGTCGGTGGAAGCCTATAGCCGCATGACCAAGGGCCAGGACTATCTGGCCGAGACCCTCGAAGAGTTCGGCACGCCGGGCTTCACCATCTTCGGCCTTCGGGGCTTCTGGCAGGCCACCGACAAGCTTCGGCTGACGGCGGCCGCCAACAACCTCTTCGACCGCAGCTACTTTGAACACGGCTCGCTTTCCGTCAGCACGCCGGACGGCAACGGCACCTTCGTCGGAGCCCCCGGCCTGAACTTCATCTTCGGCGCCGAATTAACCTACTAAGATCGGTCTCCCGACGAATGGTCTGAATCGTCGGAACGGAAATGTGAAATGTAGGGTGGACGTCCCCGTCCGCCCCCGGAAATC
>JBOFFD010001215.1:0-3719 GCA_051648425.1 Planctomycetia bacterium | reverse complement strand
CGCCGTGTTCTATGCGGACCCGGCATTGAATCAACCGTCGAAGGGTCGGTGGAACCCTTCGTTGAAGCGGCTGGTCTGGTGCGACCGGTCCCCGGCCGAACGGCTTCCCCCGGCGCGACCCCGCGTCGGCCGACGATCAAACGACGCGCCGCCGCGGCGCCGGCGACCGACGCCTTTTTTCAAGGGTGATGCGATGGCGAAGAAGAAAGCGACCCCCGTAACCAACCGACCGGCCGGCATCACCAGTGATCGGACCGGCCGACTGTACAAAATGCTGAAAATGCTCGCGAAATCGACCGTTGAGCGCGACAAGATTCTGAAACGCCTGTCCGTCGGCGCCCGCACCTTTTACCGCGACCTCGACGTGCTGCGTGAATGCGGCATCCGCGTCGTCGCCGCCGACGACGGCTACCAACTGCTCGACGACTTCGAACAGGCCATCGGCCGCCTGCCGTTCCCCGACCCCGGCCTCACCTACGCCGAGGCCGCCGCCCTCGTTCGCGGCCGCACCACGGCCCACGTCCGCTTGAAGGGTCTTTTCAAGGATTTGACCGACTGAACCGTTCCCCGGTTTCACGGACTGCCTCGTCCTTCTACATTCCATGGCAGACGACGAGACCGACGACCCGCCGAGGACCGCGAGCGATGGCTGAGTTCGACGAAAACGAAAAGCTGATTCTGGACGCCCTGAACCAGGTGCGCGAACCGTCCGGCAAGACCATTCTGGAAGCCGGCCTGGTCGTCAACGTCGCCGGCGAAGACGAGAAGATGACGATCTCTTGCCGCGAGATCGGCCTGCCGCCGCCGATCAAGCAGCGGTTGGAACGCGACATCCGCGCCGCCGTCCAAGCGAAAATGCCGCAGATCGCCGACGTGACCGTCGAATGGCGGCAGCAGGCGCCGGCTCAACCCGCCCCCCACCAGCACGCCCAACCGGCCGGAGGCCAGCCCGCCGCGCCGACGCCGCCGAACATCAAGCACATCATCGCCGTCGGCAGCGGCAAGGGCGGGGTCGGCAAGTCGACCGTCGCCGCTTCGCTCGCTTACGCGCTGAAGCTCCGCGGCCATTCGGTCGGACTCATGGACGCCGACGTCTACGGACCCAGCATCCCCCACATGCTCGGCGTCGACGGCAAGCCGGAAGTCGTCGGCCAACACCTGAAGGTGCCCGAAGTCGACGGCATCAAGGTGATGTCGATGGCCTTCATGATCGCCCGCGACCAAGCCGTCGTCTGGCGCGGCCCGCTCTTACACAGAACGGTGCAACAGTTCCTGTATCACGTCGACTGGGGCGATCTCGACTATCTGATCGTCGACCTGCCGCCCGGCACCGGCGACGTCGTTCTGAGTCTTTCGCAGCAACTGCCGATCGCCGGCGGAGTGATCGTGTGCACGCCGCAGGACGTCGCGCTGCTCGACGCCCGGAAAGCGCTGTCGATGTTGAAGACGGTCAAGATTCCTTGCCTCGGCGTCGTCGAGAACATGAGCTTCTTCGTTTGCCCGCACTGCAACGGCCGGACCGACATCTTCGGTTGCGGCGGCGCCGAGCACTGGGCGGCCGAGGCCGAAGCGCCGTTCTTAGGCTCCGTTCCCATCAACGTCTCGGTGCGCTTGAACGGCGACACGGGCCGGGTGCGCGACAACTTCGCCGCCGACGGCCCGGTGCGCGACGCGCTCTTCGCCATCGCCGACCGCGTGGTCGCCGGCTTGCAAAACAGCGACGCCGTCGGCGTGCCCACCCTGGAAATCGTGTAAGACCCGCCGGTTCGCCGCGTGAACCTCCATCGGTCGTCCGCCGTCTTTTCAAAGACTTGTTTGCAAAGGCGGTGGAACGGCCATGATCGACGAAGTGGTTCGTGACGAAATCTTAGACCGGTTGCGACGGATCGAGGAAACGCACGACGTACGCGTCGCGTTCGCCGTCGAGTCGGGAAGTCGGGCGTGGGGCTTCGCCTCCGCCGACAGCGACTACGACGTCCGGTTCGTCTACTTCCATCCGCGCGATTGGTATCTATCGATCAGCGTCGATAGGCGGCGCGACGTGATCGAAACCACGCCGACGCCCGTCTTCGACGTCAACGGTTGGGACGTGCGCAAGGCGCTGTGTCTGTTCGCCGGCTGCAATCCGACTTTGAGTGAATGGCTGTGCTCGCCGATCGTGTACATCGATCGGTACGATCTGCTGAATGATCTGCGTCGCTCGGCCGCCGACTTTTTTTCACCGGCCCGTTCGATGCATCACTACGTTCGGTTCGCCGCCGGCACCATGAAAGACGCCTTCCGCGGCGAGCAGGTCGTTCTGAAGAAGTACCTGTACATCGTGCGTCCCGTTTTGGCCGCCCAATGGGTGGCCGAGCGGGCGACGCCGCCGCCGATGCGGATCGGCGAACTGTTGCAGATGATCGCCGATCGGCCGGCGGTGACGGCTGCGGTCGTCGATCTCATCGCGACGAAGAAGGCCGGTGGGGAAGTCGGCCTGGGTGATCGAATCCCCGTACTAGACGATTTTCTTTCCACGGAGTTGACGCGCCTTCAAACAATCGCGCCGGCGGCGTCGGACGCCTACGACGTCGCGCCGCTCGACGCGCTTTTCCGAAAGCTGATCGGTGCAGCGAAAGCCGTCTGACTTCCGGCCGTCGGCATCACTTCAACGGGCGCCGGCGTCAGGGTCCGGCCCCGAAACGATCCGCCGCGCCACGGCATGGTGCGCTCCCTCGAATCTCGTTCCGCGGAAGGTTCGCGCCGCCACTTTCCACCGGGTCGCGCGGATCGATACGATGTCGTGGCGGCACAATCCCAGTCGACCGATTCCCGTTGGCGCGAGCATCCCAGCGTATGAACGTCTCCGGTGCGTCCTCACCAGATCCGTCGCCGTCCGAACCGACGCCGCCGGCGCGCCGGTTCGATCCTTGGCGGTTGGTCTACGGCGGCCGGCCCGAATTGGGATTGTGCGGCGTCGTCCTCTTTCTCGGCCTGGTTCTCGCCATCGGCGGCGGCAGCACCGAGCGGGTCGTCCGCGACGCCGACGGCGAGGAGTACCTCTTAGTCGAAAACAAATTCCTCAACGTCGACCGCCTGCTCAGTCTTGCAAAGAACACTTCGTTCTTCGCCGTCATGGCGATCGGCGCGACGATCGTTTTGGTGGCGGGCGGCGTCGATCTTTCCGTGGGCGGCATCTACGTTCTTAGCGGACTGGCGGGCGCCGCCCTGCTTCACGCCTTCGGTCCGACGGGGCCGTGGAGCGGCGCTTCCGGACTGTTCGTCGTACCGGCGGCCGTCGTCGTCTGCCTCGCCGTCGGCGCCGTC
This sequence comes from Planctomycetia bacterium, assembly GCA_051648425.1. GTDB lineage: Bacteria > Planctomycetota > Planctomycetia > Kolteriales > Kolteriaceae > JBOFFD01. Next base: position 413 of record JBOFFD010001215.1, on the reverse strand, counting down.
TGCGGCTTGTGCAACGGCATGGGCGTCGTCACGCTCGGCCTCCATCCGTTCCTGGTCACCCTCGGCACGATGAGCATCTTCCGCGGCGTCGCCTTCCTGACGACGAAAGCGCAGTCGATCGGCGGGTTTCATCCCGCGTTCGTCGACGGCTTCATCAGTCGGCCTTGGTCGTTGGGCGACGGACCGCCGCTCTATCCCGTGCCGCTCGTCTTAATGACGGCGGCGGCGCTCGCGGGAGGGTTTTTCCTACAGCGCACCACCACCGGCCGAAAGATTCACGCCGTCGGCGGGAATGAAACGGCGGCCCGTTACAGCGGCCTGCCGGTGGAACGGTTAAAGGTCTTGGCGTTCGTTCTTTCCGGTCTTACCGCCGGCGTCGCCGCGATGATCAACATCGGCTACTACGGCTCGGC
>JBOFFD010001214.1:0-3854 GCA_051648425.1 Planctomycetia bacterium | reverse complement strand
AGCAACGGTTCGATCCGTCCCCACTGCTCGTCGGAAAGTTCGAAGCGCCGCATGGAAATGCCTCCTCCTTGAGGTCGACCTCCATCACAAACTACCGAAACGCCTCATTTTCGCAAGCGGTTTGTCAACACGGCCTAGGGCAACGCCCTCATCGTTCTACACAAGTCGACTCCGGTGGCGTTGGGCGGCGGGTCGGATCTACGTTCGGCGGAGCCGGAGCCTTGGACGGGCTTTCCGCGTCCGCCGACTTCGGCGACCAGCGCCTCGACCTCCGGTGCGACGCCGCGGAATTCGCCGACGATCCGACGGTCATGCACCGCCGGGGGGAGGGGGGGGGTCTACTTCCGCGTGCTGACGGGGGGTGGCCGGTGGGCGGCCGCGCCTGGCGCGTCCATGATCGTGGCGTGGCGGTGCTGTACGTGCCGATGGTGGGTCGGGAAAGCCCGGAGACGTCGTGGATCGGCCCGCAGCGACTTCGCGACTTCGCGACTTCGCGACTTCGCCGTGGTCCGGTTCGTCCTCAGACCAAACGAAACACACAGTCTGAAACGGTCTTACCCGCGGCGCTCGCCTAAAAGTCGGCCGATGCGGCCGCGGTGGTAGTCGAGCCGCTCCGCCGAATTCATCGCCGCGAAGTTCGGTGCTTCCGTCTTCGGCGTCGGCGTCTTATCATTTTTAGAGACCGTCGTCGGGCACGCGCAAGCGTGGCCGTCGTCGTGATGATGGTCGTCGATCGGCGACGGGACCGACGGCGACGAAGCGCTGGTCGTCACGAGCGGCTTCTTTTCCTCGGTTTTACGCCCCTGGCAGGCGCACGCGCCGTGGGCCGGCTTCGCCGCGGCGGGCGGGGCGTCGGCCGACGGCAGGCTGATCGTCGTCGACGAACCGCCGTAGCTCATGACGCCCGTCTGCAACCGCGAATCCTCGTCAAACGGCCGGTGCGGCCGGACACCCAGCCGCTCCAAGACGCCGTGGTAGGCGCGGACGGCTTCCTCCGGGCTGATCTGACCGTCGACGATCAACCGTAAGAACCGAATGAACGCGAACTGATTCTCGGCGTTGTTGATCTTCCGGCCGTACAGCGCCACGCGGGCGCCGTACTTCTGCGCCTCGGCGATCAATTTGAAGGCGTCGTACGTGGTGCCGGCCGAGCCGCCTAAGATCCCGACGACCAGCGACGGATCGTAGGCGCACAACTCTTCCATCGCCTTCGGGCCGTGATACACGATCTTAAGAAACGTCGGCCGGGCCGCCCCGACGACCCCCGCCAGCGACCGCGCGATCATGTCGTTGACGAAGTCGGCGGCCAGCGCGGGGTCGACCGCACCCGAAACATTGGGGTCGAACACCTCTAAGAAATAACGGAAGCCTTTCGCCTCAGCCTCGTGACGGAATTCGCGGTAAGACTCCAGCGTCTCCAAATCGTCGCGGGTGTTGTTCGTGAAGGTCACGCTGTATAGACCGAGGTCGGGGCCCAGCCGTCGGTCTTCCGGCTTGCACATCACCTTGCCGCATTGAATGTGGTCGAGGCTGGCCGAACGGAACGGCTTGGCCGGATCGGCCAGATATTTGCCGCCGCGCACCACCCAAACGTCGGTGGTGTCGTTGGCCCGCGCGGCCGGCGTCACTGGACTGCCGTCGAAAACCCGTTCATGGATGGTGAGCACTTCGCTGGTGCCGGCCGACATCAGCATGATGTCGACGAGTTCCTGGCGCACCACCTCGCGGATGACGTCGCGGTATTCGCGCAGCGTGCGGAAGCGGGTTTCGCCGGCGTGCGCTTCCGGCGACCGGCCGGCGGCTCCGATGCCGAACGCCATGTCGGCGTCCTTCGCGTCGGCGATGATGAACTCACGCGCCCGCGGGTCAGCCGCCAGAGCGCGAAGTTTACGATCCAGCGACTTTTCCATGACCGCCTGCTTTCTCGTCGGAACCGGCCCTGTCTTACTCAGCCGTTCAGAACCTGCTTGATCGTTTCGCGCAGCACCTGCGCCGACTTCTGCAGCGCCGTCTTTTCCTTCGGCCACAGTTCGATCTCAAGCTGTTCCAAGGCGCCGGCCCGGCCGACCACCGTCGGCACGCTGATGCACACGTCGCCCACGCCGTATTTGCCGTGCTGCAACGTCGACACCGGCAGCACCTGCCGGCGGTCCAGCGCCACCGCTTCCATCACTTGCACGATCGCCACGCCGACGGCGTAGCCGGCGCCGCCCTTCCGCGAAATGACCTCGGCCCCGCTCCCCTTCGTGCGGGTGAACAGTTCCGCCATCACCGTTGAATTCATCCCCGGCCACTTTTCGATCGGCAGCGACGCGATGCTGGCGCCCGACCAGATCGGCACCATGCTGTCGCCGTGCTCGCCCAGAATCACCGCGTTCACCTGCGTGGGCGCGACCTTCGCCCGATCCGCGATGAGGCTGCGGAAGCGGACGGTGTCGAGCGCCGTCCCCAATCCGATCACCCGCTGCCATGGCAATGACAGTTCCTTCACCGCCAGATAGGTCAACACGTCGACCGGATTCGACACGACCACGACCGTGGCGTCCGGCTTAAGACCGTGCTTCTTAACATCCGCTAAGATGCCCCTGAAGAGAGCGACGTTGCGGTTGACGAGGTCGAGTCGGCTTTCGTCGGGCTTGCGCCGCAGGCCGGCGGTGATGACGACGAAATCGCACGACGGGCACTCGGCGTACGTACCGGCCGAGAAGACCTGGTCGCCGACGATGGCCGAGCCGTGCAACAGGTCGAGCGCCTCGCCCTCGGCCGCCGCGTGGTTGGCGTCGAGCAGCACGACCTCGCGGACGCAGCCCGAAAACTGCAGCGCGAACGCGGTGCAACTCCCCACCCGGCCGCCGCCGCCGATGATCATCGCCTTCATCGTCCACCCTTTTTCTTAGACTTCCGACTTTCGACGGAACAACGTCACTTATGCGCCAGCGCCCGCAACACTTGATCGGTGATGACGCGCACCAGCGCCTCCATGTCGGCAGGCAGCGGCGGGACCGCGGCGGCCGCTGTCACTGGGGCGGCAGCGGCGGCGTTCTTCAGCGGCGACGCCGGCGAACAGGCCAGCCGTTCCGTCGCCGGCGGCGGGAAGGCGGTCGATTGCGGCACGAACGAATCGTAGCCGGTGCGGAACACGCTGTTGCCGCACAGGTCGCAGTCGTCGTATTTCTGCCGCGGGTCGACCGGCATGCCCAGCCGGGCGCGCAGATCCAAGAGTTCCTTCGTCTTCTGTTCGCTGATGTATTTGATCGGTCCAAGTTGCTTGGCGAGAATCAGGATGCGACAGTAGGCGTCGATGATTTCGGTGTTGAAGTACGCGGTCATGAGTTCCGGCGCGAACGCCAGCGTGCCGTGGTTCGCCAGCAGCACCGTGTTGGCGTCATGAACGAACGGTACGACGGTCTTAGCGAAGCGGTCGTCACCCGGGGTTTCATACCGAGCGATCGGCACCTCGCCTAAGAACACTTCCACTTCGGGCAGTACGCACTTCGGAATCGCTTCATGAACGACCGCGAAGGCGGTGGCGTGCGGCGGGTGGCAGTGGACGACCCCGCCGATGTCTTCACGCTCGCGGTAGACCGCCAAGTGAAGCAGGATTTCACTGGTGCGCTTCTTAGAACCGGCCATCTGTTTGCCGTCGAGGTCGACGATGCACAGGTCGTCCGGTTTCATGAAGCCTTTGCTGACGCCGGTGGGCGTGCAAAGAAAACGTTCCTTCTCGAGCCGAATGCTGATGTTGCCGTCGTTGGCCGCCGCGAAGCCGCGGTTGTACAGCCGACGCCCGACTTCGCAAATCGTCTCGCGAGCCTTCCATTCATTGTTCATCATCGGCGTCCGCCTTTCACTTC
>JBOFFD010001213.1:0-6298 GCA_051648425.1 Planctomycetia bacterium | reverse complement strand
AATCGCTGAAAAACGGCGTCAATCCCGAGGCGATCGTCGAAGAGTACGGGGCCGACGCGCTGCGCTGCTTCGAGATGTTCATGGGGCCGCTGGAAGCGACGAAGCCGTGGGATCCCAAAGGGGTCGAAGGGCTGAAGCGGTTCCTGAACCGGGTCTGGCGCCTGGCGGTCGACGACGCCGCCGAACAGACAGCGCCGTCGCCGATCCTGTCGACCCGCGAGCCGAACCGCGACGAGCTGCGGGTGCTGCACCGCACCATCCGCGGCGTGACCGATGACCTCGACCACCTGCGGTTCAACACCGCCATCGCCAAGATGATGGAGTTCGTGAACTTCCTGACCCCGCTCGCCGATCGGCCGCGGGCGATGGTCGAACCGCTGGTGTTGTTGCTGGCGCCGTTCGCGCCGCACGTCGCCGAGGAACTGTGGGAAATCCTGGGTCGCGGACCGACGCTGGCCTACGAGCCGTGGCCGACGTTCGACGAAGGATTGTGCGCCGCCGACGCCGTCGAAATCGTCGTGCAGATCAACAGCAAGGTGCGGTCGAAAGTGACCGCGCCGGTCGACGTGACCGACGCCGATTTGATCGAACTGGCGCGGTCGGATGAAAAGATCGTCGCCGGCCTCGCCGGCAAGGAAGTCGTGAAGTCGTTCGTCGTCAGCAACCGCACCGGCAAACTGGTGAACTTCGTCGTCAAAGATTGACCGACCGATTCATCACTTGACTGTATGTAAGAAACGACTTCGTTAGCCGCCGCTTTCCTCAGCGGCGCGTCTTGTCTTAAAGGCCGACCGATGACGAAGGACGCGCCGCCGAGGAAAGCGGCGGCTAACGAAGTCGCAAATCATCATGCCGGCCGTGTAAGTCCCGGCGTCTGAAACAGGAACAACGGGATGCCGAGCCGACTACGGATCGCGACGCGGGCGAGCAGGTTGGCGCTGTGGCAGGCCGAGCACGTGCAGGCGCGGCTGGTGGCGGCCCATCCCGGCCTCGTCGTCGAACTGGTGAAGGTCGTGTCGACCGGCGACGCCGTTCGCGACCGACCGCTGCACGAGATCGGCGGCGTCGGCGTCTTCACTAAGGAAGTGCAGGACGCCGTCCTCGACGGCCGCGCCGACCTCGCCGTCCACAGCCTGAAGGATCTACCCACCGTCGAACACCCGGCGCTCGTCCTGGCGGCCGTCCCCGAACGCGGTTCGACCGCCGACGTCCTGCTGGCGCCGACTCATCGCACGCTCGACGCCCTGCCGCCGGGAGCGACCGTCGCCACCAGCAGCCTACGGCGACGGTCGCAGTTGCTGCACCGTCGGCCCGACCTGAACGTGGTCGACGTCCGCGGCAACGTCGAGACCCGCATCCGCAAACTGTACGACGAAGGGCTGCACGGCCTGGTGCTGGCCGCCGCCGGCCTGGAGCGGCTCGAACTGGCGGCGGAAATCACGCATCGGTTTACACCCGACGAAATGCTGCCGGCGGTGGGCCAAGGGGCGCTGGGGATCGAATGCCGCGCCGACGACGCCGTCACCCGCGCCGCCGTGCAATGCCTCGACCACTGGGAAACGCACGTCGCCGTGCTGGCCGAGCGCGGTTTCCTGCGGCGGCTGCAAGGAGGCTGCCAGGTGCCGATCGGCGCCTTGGCGCTGCTTGACGGATCGACGTTGACGCTGCGCGGCCTGGTGGCGGCGGCCGACGGCCACGCCGTCTATTCCGACCGCGTCGTCGGCCCGACCGACGCCCCCGCCGCCTTGGGCGCGGTCTTGGCCGACGCCCTACTCGCCCGCGGCGCCGCCGAACTATTGAAGGCTTGATCGAACGGCGTCAGGGCCATTGAAGCAGGTCGACGGTCGCCTGCAAGGATTCGTCGGCTTTGCTCATCACCTTGAACGGCGTGCCGGGACCGGCGGTTGCGCGGATGCGACGTTGGATGGCGTCGCGTTGGCGGGGGTCGAACCGATCGAGGGCGAGCGGCAGGCCGCCGGTCGCCAGGGTGACGCGGATTTGCATCGGACCGATCGGCACGTTCTTCAAGGTCGCGCGGCCGTCGGGTCCGATCCGACCGATCGTCGGGTCGCCTACCGTTCCGCCCACGGGGAAAAGCGTGACCCAGCCGGCGGTCGCCGGCTTGCCCAGCACCGTGACGGCGATGGTCGCGGTCGTCGTGGGGTAGGTCCAGGGCGGACCGGGAGGGGTGAACTCGCACCCGGCCGTCAGACCGACGGCCGAAACGACGGCCAGGATGAAAACGGCCGAATGCCGCACGTCAGTTGGCCTTGGGCGGAACGTCGTTTACCTGTGCGTTGTCGACGGCGGGAGGCGCCGCCGGCGCGGACTTGAACTGCACCAGGTCCGCCTTGTCCGTCAGCCGCATCTTCTTCGGCGGTGTGTTTTGGGCGATCCAGGCGTCGAGCGGCGTCGACGGCACTACTTTCTTTTCCGTGATCACCGGCTGAGCGACCTCTTGCAGAAAAGCGGTGCGCAGTCCGTCCAGCGCTGGGTTCGGCACCTGCTTGGCGAAGATGGTGTACGACTCGGCGAGACGGAACATTTGGAAACGGAACGCCTCCAAGCTGATTTGGCCCGCTTCATGGTACTTGATCAGATCGCGAGCGGCTCGGGCGATCACCAATCCGACGAGCTGCACGTTCCAGTTCCCGCCGAAGTCTTGGGCAACCCGCAGCTTGCCCAGCGAGACGGCCGCCTCCAGCCGGGTGCGGAAATCGTTGGCCTCGTTCGACGACACGTTCGCCAGGAAGGTGCCGACCTCCGCCCGCTCGGGAACGTCGCCGCGAAATGCGCGGCCGAGGCTCCCCAAAGTCATGGCGACCTGTTCCAACAGCAGTTGTTGGACGTCGGAGCTCGACTCGACGAACTTCAGCAAGACGTCGCAGATTTCGCGTTCGGCCGGCACCGAAATCAATCCGGGGTTCTTCACCTTGATCGATTGCAGCGTCCGCAGCGCCTGGTAGCGCACTCCATCTTCCTGCTTGGGATCCTTCAGGACGCGAAGCACGATCGGGACCGAGCCGGTACCCTTCTCCAAGTCCACCGGCGGGTCGTTGTTGCCGTCGGTGACGAGTTCGATGGCGCGCAACGCGTTGACCCGGACGACGATCGAAAACTGGGGGGTGGTCAACGGGCCGATGTTCCGCATCATCGACGCCTTGTAGGCCTCGATGAAGGCGACGCTGATTTCGTTGTTGGCGTTCCGGGCGGTGCGGACGTCGTCCCCGATTTCACCCGTGAAACGCGACAACCCGCCGGCGTTTTCGGGGGCCGTCAGCCGGAAGAGCTTGTACTGCACGACGCGATCGATGATCGTTCGGTCGATCTTCGGCTGCTGGCCCTTCCGCATCTGCTCGAAGGCTTCTTCGGCGGCGCGGTCGGGCTTGCGAACCGGAACGACCTTCCCGACGGTGAAGTCCGGCAGCGGCTCGGCGGGAATTCCTTCCTTCAGCAACCGGTCCCGCCGTGAGGCCTTCTTGGCCGGTTTCTCGTCTTTTTTCTCATCTTTCTTGGCGATCGGCCGCTCGACGTTCGGATCGAGCAAGACGCTTTTCGGCGCGAGCGGAACTTCTTCCGGAGGCGTCGCGGTTTTGGCGGCCGCCGCGGCTGCGGGGGCCGCAGGTATTGGGGCCGCGGGAACGGACGCTGCCGGAGCGGCTGGTTTCCCAACGGCGTCGGCCGCGCCGGGCGGCGCGGGCGGTTGCGCCCAAGCGATCGTTGACGCGCCCAGCAACACCCACAGGGCGGCGGCGCGTGTTTCTTTCGCTCTCATTCGAGCAACGTCGGTCATGAATCCCCAGTCCCACGCCTCGGTGTCGATTTTCACGCGCATGTCCTAAGGATTGGGTGGCGTTCCGCCGCTATACCCTCAGCCGGGCCGCCGTCCGGATTTATCCCGAAGGATTGGAAGAGCGGCCCATCGAAAAGGCGCGACGGCGTCCAAGGTTCCCCGCCACAACGAACCGACGGGAAAAGCCGCGCTAAGTTTCACCCGGCGACGCCGCAACCTGCCAGAACATGGATATATCGTCGTCCCCGCGACGCCAAGCGACCAATCGAGGTTCGTCTCCGGTTCCTGCGAGCAAATCCAGTCGAATCGATCCGATCGACGCGGTCAACCGCGGCGGACTTCTGAATCGACGGCGGTCGGCGGCGCTGCGGTCGGTAAGGCATCCCCTTTGCCGACAAAACCTTCTGGAAGTTAACAGCAAAGCCGAGGACTGTCAACCACCCCGTCCGACCGAAGGCGGCCCGCCCGCCCCCTCTCGCCCCCGCTTTGCATACAATCACTCTTCTCGCCCCTTCCGACAGACGGCGACCGAGGGCGACCGCTGGTGATCGATGGGAAAGCGACCCCGATGGATGATCCCTTCACCCCGTCGGACCTCTCGCCCCTGGTCGACCCGCCGGCGCCGCCGGTTTCCGTTCGCCGCGTGGTGGTCGCCGCCGGTCCGATCGCCGTCGTGCGCACCCCGGTCGAAGTGGAACCGCCCGACCAGTTCGCCGACCCGGCGCTGTACCGCGCCGGTCGGCAGGCGCCCCTCGCTTCGCAGACGATCGTCACCCCGGCGGGACGACGCACCACCTGGCTGATCGGTTCCGCGGCCGCCGACGAACTTCACGAATTCCACCTCGCCGACGACCGCCGCAAACGGTCGTCGGTCCCGCGGGTCACGTTGGCGCCGCGCCCGGGCCTCGGCTGGGTCGCCGCCGTGGTCGGTCGTCCGGTCGCCGCCTTCCAGTGTCCGCCGCAGGCCGCCGTCTCTTGTTCCCTCACCGGCCCCCCCCGCTACGACCGCGTGGCGCCGACGGTCGACGGCAAGCCGGCCAACTCTCGACCGTTCGGACCGACGGTTGCGGTCGTTCGGTATCGGCCGGCCGGCGAGCCGACCCCTGAAAACCGCCTCCGCGTCGTCCGAACGGGGCCGCCGACCATCGTCGAGGGACGGGTCTTCGCCAAACTGACCACCGACGCCGCCTACGTTGACGCCGCCGGCCGGACGCTGTTCGTCGAGCGGTGCGAAATCGTCGTTTGGGACGGCGACGAAGCGGGCGTCGGCATCGATCTTTCGGTCGGGTGGCACGCGGCGACCGGGCCGTTCGTACTGGCGTCGTCCAATCTGACGGCCGGGGTTGGTCAAGTATCGCCCCCCGAGTTCGAGATTAAACCGGCGGGCCGGGCCGACTGGCGCTGGGCCACCCTCGATCTGCCGCGCGTCGCGACGCAGCCGGCGGGCGAGCCGACGGTCGCGCCGCTCTTCCTGCGCAATCTGAAAACCGACGACGTGGAATCGACCGTCGCCGTCGACTGGGATCCGGCGGGCGACGGTTGGCCGGCCTCGGCCGTTCAGACCGACGCCGGCGTCCTAAGACTGCGGGCGGCCCGCCCTCGCGCCGACCTCGGCGATCGGCTGCCTTTGGGCGAGTCGCGGGTTTGGCGGCTGCGGTTCGCGGCGCTGCGAACGCGCCGGCCCGGTGAAACGGCGGCCGGCTGGTTTCTTTCCCGCCGTCGGCCGCCCAGCGTCGAATGGTTCGACGAAACCGTCCCCGGCCCGCTCAGTAGTTGATGACGCCGTAGTGTAGAAAGATCCGTTGCAGCCACGACCGCGTCCACGGACTGTAAAACGCATCGGCCGTCGAGAACACCGACACCGCCAGACAGCACCACGCAAACGCCCGCCCGCGCGCCGACTTCGCCACGGCGTCGACCCCCATCGGCAGCATCAGCAGCCATAGCGCCGACAGCCACAGCAGCCAGCGGGCGCCGTGGCAGTGACCGCCGTAGTTGCGTTGATCCGAGACCAGCCAGTAGAAACAGAACACGCCGGCCGAGATGAATAAGATCGGCCACGCCGCCCCGGCCAGCCGCGGGTCTTTCCGTCGCAGATTGTTCCACAACCCCACCCCCGCCAACAACCAGATCGGCGTCAGCGAAAACCAACCGTGATGGCCGACGGTCAGATTCAGAAAATAGACGAGGTGGCTTTCCGGGTCGTCGTTGAGCGAATCGACCGCCGACTTGGCGATGTTCGCGTTCTTACCGTCCCAGTAGCTGTTGGCGTACAAGCCGCGCTGCATGTAGGCTGGAATATAGGTGCCGACCGACGCAATGTTGGTGGCGAAGAATGCGGCGGTGACGACCACCAGCGGCGGTACGAAGTAGAGGGCCGTCCGTTTCAGATCGACGGCGGCGCACAGAACCAGCCCCACCATCACCAACAAGCCGGCCGGCAGTTCGCACGACGCCGTCCAAGCGGCCAAGCCGCCGGCCAGCAGGAACCGCCACCGCTCTCGT
>JBOFFD010001212.1:0-2491 GCA_051648425.1 Planctomycetia bacterium | reverse complement strand
AGCAACGGTTCGATCCGTCCCCACTGCTCGTCGGAAAGTTCGAAGCGCCGCATGGAAATGCCTCCTCCTTGAGGTCGACCTCCATCACAAACTACCGAAACGCCTCATTTTCGCAAGCGGTTTGTCAACACGGCCTAGTCAGACGAAGCCGACGGTCGAGGTGAAAATCTCCCGTCGGTTTTTTCGTTTTTTGAGTCTGAATCCTTCCGACGCCACCGTTCCAAGACGTGAATATTCAGTCGGTCGTTTCGTCTAATTAGATTGAAGCAACGGCTGTTTTCTCGATGAATACGATTCAAAAATTTCCGCTTGATTTTCGTTGCAACGGGTTTATACTTCCTTCGCCAATCGATTGTCCCCGACGGTTCCGTGCGTGGTTGGCCCATGGCGCACGGTAGTGGGCGAGCCGTCGGGGATTTTCTCTTCCTTGCGATTCATCGATTCACCACCCTTCCCCTTACTCATTCCGTCTTAATCCGTAAGACCTCTCCATCGCAGTCGTTCATATTACGCCGGCATGGATGTAAGTAGGCTGTAGGTGCCAGCGGACACGGCGTGCGAGCCGTCGCGGTACTACTTACATCCATGCCGACGTAATAAACGCTGTTTCTCGGGGTTTCTGAATGAATCGGACCGCCCTGGACCCGGACACAAGCCGTCTGACGCGGCTGGTCTTCACCAACGACCATATCGACGACTATGAACCCGTGGGCGCGACTCCCCCGGCCGGCTCGCCGACCGTCGACGGCGAGTATCTCGCGCCCGGCATGATCGACCTGCAAATCAACGGGCTGGCGGGGGTGAATTTCGGCGACCCGACGCTTGGCGTCGACGACGTGCGCCGCGCCGCCGGCACGCTTTGGGAAACCGGCTGCACTCACTTCCTGCCCACGCTCATCACCAACCACGTCGATACGATGGCGGCGGCCCTGCGGCGGTTGGCGACGGCCGCCGAAGAGCCGGACTTGGCCCCAAGCCTCGTCGGCTTCCACCTGGAAGGACCGTACCTGTCGTCGGAAGACGGCCCGCGCGGCGCTCATCCGTTGGAGCATGTCAAGGATCCCGATTGGGACGAATTCCAGCGACTTCAGGAAGCCGCCGGCGGTCGGGTTCGACTCGTGACGCTGGCGCCGGAACGCACGGGGGCGGTGCGCTTCATCGAAAAAGCGACCGCCGCCGGCGTGCGAATCGCCATCGGCCACACCGCCGCGAATCGGGCGCAGATTCAGGACGCCGTCGCCGCTGGCGCCTGCATGTCGACCCACCTCGGCAACGCGGCGCACGACCGCCTGCAACGCCACCACAATTACATTTACGACCAGCTCGGCGACGACCGCCTGGCGGCCAGTCTGATCGTCGACGGCCACCATTTGCCGCCCCATCTGGTCGACATCTTCCAGCGCGTGAAGGGGTGGGAGCGGACCATTCTCGTCAGCGACGCGGTGCAGTACGCCGGCCTGCCGCCGGGGGTGTACGACGGCGGCTACCGCCAATTCGAAGTTCGGGTCGACGGCTTCATCGGCGTGCTTGGGGAACCGCGGATGGCGGGCGCCGGTCTGCTCTTACTGCCGGGCGTCGAAAACCTCGTGAAGTTCATCGGCTGCCCGCTCGGCCGGGCGTTGGGAACGGTGACGCGCGTCCCGGCCAAGTTGCTCGGCCTAAACCATCGGCTGGGCGAACTGGCGCCGGGCCGCGAGGCGAGTTTCATCCGGTTCCATTGGGACGACGCGGCGCGGCGCATCACGCTTCGGGAAACAGTGCTGGCCGGCCGAACCGTCTATGCCGCCGCTTGACGAACAACCGAACGGTAGCGGTTGTACGTCGAGGCGCCCGGCGGTTTGCGTAGAGTTTGCCGATTGATCCCGTCGCGGCGACAACGGCGTTCGCGTACACTACGAGAGTATGTTCGTAGCTTGACCGTGCCAACCCTTTGGTCTCAGCGAGGCAATGATGAACACTCTGCGCGCCGTCGTCGCGGCGGCCGTCGTATCCGCCGCCGCCTTCGCCCCCGCAACCGCTCAGGCTTGGGGCGGCCGGTATTACTCCGGCGGCCATCCGTACCACAACGGCTATTACGCCGTGCCGCCGGCCTCGGCGTATGAAGCGGTTTCGGTCCGCCCGCCCGTCTTCTTCGGCGCCCCGGCCTACTACTACCCCGGATCGTACCTGCCGGCCGAAATGTCGTACTACCCGCCGGCCGACTACTCTCAAGGCCCCGGCTACACAACCTACAGCGCCTACTACCCGCACAGCCGCGCCGCCGGTTTCTACATGTCGTCCCACGCCTATTACTACGCCGCGCCTTGGTAAGACCGACCGCGCTCGGCGAACGACGACACCATTTCAGCGAGGGGGAGGCCAAGGCTTCCCCCGATGTTTTTCTTGCCCGGCGCTCGGCGCCGCAACGTCCTCGTTACTTAGGAAAACGTAGGTTTTCGCGGCGACTCCGCTTCATGACGACGGGTCAGGTCGGCACTCGTAGGGCGCGGCC
>JBOFFD010001211.1:0-2673 GCA_051648425.1 Planctomycetia bacterium | reverse complement strand
CCACGAGGCGGCCATCGGCTTCATCAAGCTGCACGGCCTGCCGCAGCAGGTGCAGGCGTCGTACCAACTCTTAGCCGGCGGCGCGAAACCGGCCCCGCTCTCACTGCCCAGCTTGCTGCCGGCCGACAGCCCCCTGACGACCGACAAGCCCGCCGACTGACCCGTAGGCCGGCGGCTTCAGCCGCCGGCGCGGCGGCAGCGGTCCAGGAGGGCCGGGAGCTCGACCTGCATGGCGGCGACCGCGTCCTCCAGTTCGGCCGCCAAGGCGACGGCGCCGTCAACTCGGCCGGCTCGGCCCATTTCGTCGAGCTGCCGGGCGGCCTTCACCGCCCGCATCGCGTTGAAATTACCCAACGACCCCACCAAGCGGTGCGCCGCCTTCCCCATCGGCTCCGGCTCGCCCGCCTCGGCCGACCGCCGCACCGTCGCCAAGAGCGCCGGGCACTCCTGGTTGAAGATGTCGATGATCTGCTGCAACAGCGGGGCGTGGTTGGCCATCCGCTCTAAGACGCCGTCGGGATCGTCGATCGCGGGCGCGGCGCCGCTCGCGGGTGGAGTCGATTTGGTGGGCGTTGGCTGGTCGGTCATTTTTCGATTCCTTACGGAATTGATATGCGGTTTCGTCGGTCGTTTCCAACGGCCGCGACCGTCGGACTAGAATCCGCCCAACCTCGCGAACGGCCGGCGATCCCTCGGCCGGTGCGTCGAGGAGCGGTTCGATCCGTGGTTCGGGAAGGACGCCATGATGCCTGCCGCCGCCCTGGAATTGGTCGACGTCGTCGATGAAAACGGCCGCACGGTGGGAACGGCGACCCGGGCCGAGGTCCGGTCGCGCCGGCTGCCGCACCGCTGCACCTACCTACTGGTGTTCAACCGCGGGGGCGAGCTGTTCATCCATCTGCGAACCCCCGACAAGGACATGTTTCCGTCGTACTGGGACGTGACGGCGGGGGGCGTGCTCGCCAGCGGCGAGGCTTTTTTCGACGGCGCCGGCCGCGAGTTGGCCGAGGAACTGGGCGTGAAGGCCGAGCCGGAACCGATGTTTCCGCTGCGGTATCAAGACGACCGCTGCGACGTCCACGGCTGGGTCTACCGCGTCTTCCACGACGGCCCCTTCACCTTGCAGCCGGAGGAAATCGTCACAGGGGAGTTCGTGCCGCTGTGCGATCTGCCGGCGCGGATCGAACGCGATCCGTTCTGCCCCGACGGCCTCAAAGCGCTGGCCGAGTACCGCCGCATCTCCGGGAAGTGACGCGCCGCCGGCCGATCTTGGACGGCCGCGAATGTACCAAACGAAGCCGGCCTGCTACAAACCCCTTCCCGCGTGAACCTGACGGCGTTCGGCCGTTTCAGACACGCTGACCGTCGGCGTTGCGGACGAATTCAGAAGGAGCGAAACGTGGATCGAATGTGGGTCGAGCGGTATGAATCGGACGCTTCACTGTTGCCGGCGGCGGTCGCCGGGTTGACGCCGGCCGAGCGGAACGCGCCGACCAGCGCCGGCGGTTGGACGATTCAAGAGATCGTTCTGCATCTCATGGAATCCGACCTTATCGCCACCGACCGCATGAAGCGGATCGTCGCGGAGCTGGAACCGCTCTTGGTCGGCTACGATGAAAACGCCTGGTCGCGGATGGCGGGCCGCGAGGAGCTAGACGCCGCCATGGCGGCCGACGTCTTTCACAAGAACCGGCTGCTCACCGCCGCGTTTCTGCGCGCGCAACCCGACGAAGCGTTCGCCCGAGTCGGAAGGCACACCGAACGCGGCCCGGTCTCGCTGCGGTCGATGCTGGAGACCTACACGAACCACTTCCGCCACCACCTGGCGTTCCTCGTCCGCAAACGGGCGCTGTTGAATCGACCGATCGACGGCGGGCTGGCCGAACGACTGCACGCCGCTGGATTGGACCCGGCGACGCATGGCTGAACCGAAGCCGGCGCCGTTCGCGCCGCAAGCCGCAACGGCGTCGATCGTCGCCGGGCTGCTCACCGTCTACCTGGTGTGGGGATCGACGTACCTCGCAATCAAATGGACGGTGGCGGTGTTGCCGCCGTTTCTGATGGCCGCCGGCCGCTTCCTCATCGCCGGCGCGCTGCTCTACCCGGCGCTGCGCTGGAGCGGCGCGCCGGCGCCGACCGCCGCCCAGTGGCGGACGGCCGCCCTCAGTGGGTTGCTGTTGCTGGTCGGCGGCAACGGCCTGATGACCTGGGGGCAGCAGTTCGTGCCGTCGGGCATGGCCGCCCTGTTGGCCGCCACCACGCCGTTATGGATCGTGTCGCTTGATTGGCTGGTCTTCGGCGCCGACCGGCCGCGCGCCGCAGTGACGGCGGGGTTGGTCGTCGGATTCGTCGGCGCCGCCCTCTTGGCCGGCGACCTTGATGAAAGCGGCCTGGGGCCATGGTACGGCGTGGCCGCGGTCTTGACGGCCCCCGCGATTTGGGCGGTCGGTTCGCTGCTGACGCGCACGCGGAACGGCGACCTTTCCCCGTTGATGGGGACGACCCTGCAAATGCTGACCGGCGGTGCGGGATTACTCGTCGTCGGTCTAGCGCTGGGGGAGCCGAGCCGACTGTTGGAACGGGGCGTCACGACCACGGCGGTCTTGGGGTTCGTCTATTTGACGATCGCCGGCTCGCTCATCACGTTTCCGGTGTATACGTGGCTGCTGAAGG